>CADBTG010000001.1 GCA_902797475.1 uncultured Lachnospiraceae bacterium
GATTCCGCACAAGGAACTGAGCGATTTCGACCCGAAGGATTTCTTTAAGGACGCCGTGTTCTGCGGAGATTCCCTTCTGCATCATTTTCGTTTCCGGGCAGGCCCGTCCGTGAAGCCGGAGATTTTCGGAGACCGCAACTTATCCGAATGGCTGACCATCGGAAGCTATTGCGTCAGAATTGCCGTGAAAGATGTGAAGACATTGCACGCGGGCGATCAGGCGTGCTGTCCCAAGTACCGCGGGGAGCGGGTCAATCTGTGGGATGCCATCCCCCAGACCGGCAAAACAAGAGTGATCATGTTTTTCGGACCGAACGACATCGGAATCACACTTGTGGACGGCTTCATCGACAATTACAAGGCTTTGATTGAGCATATCAGGGAAACGACCCCGAACGCAAAGTTCTATATCCTGAGTGTCACGCCGATGAGAAAGGACATGCAGTTCATCGGCAGACTGGATAACGCAAACATTCACAAGGCCAACGAACGGCTTAAGGAGATGTGCGAGGAGAACGGCTGGACTTATGTGGATGTCGAGTCCGCACTCTGCGATGCGAACGGTCACCTGCTTCTGTATAAAGACGGCAAGGCCATCTCCGACGGAACCAACGTGCATCTGACTACCGACGGATACGCTTTTTGGAACGATCAGTTAGAGAAGCTTGCAAGAGAAGAGCTTCTGAAAGAATACTACGAGGGAATGAAATGAAGAAAATAACCGCACTGTCATTGATTGTAATCATGCTCTGCCTTACCGCCTGCGGCAAAAAGGATGAGGAAAAGCCCGCCGCCAAGGCAGCAACCCCTTCGGAAGTCTACGCGAAGATGGAGGAGCAGGTAACGTTCCCCGAGCCGATGGTGAAGCTCAGCGATGAAGACCTGCTGAACACGTTCGGTTTTGAGACCGCGGGGTTTGATGAGTATGTTTACGCAATCTGCGAGAACATTCTTCTTGCCGAGAACATCGTTTTGATTAAGGTCAAGGATGAGACGGCCGCGGAAAAGGTTAAGCAGAAGCTTTCCGAATACGTGAATGACCAGACGATGATGTTGGAGTCTTATGTTCCCGAGCAGGCCGTCATTGCGAAGAAGAGCGTTGTCGGCGTGAAGGGCAATTTCGTTTACATGATCATGTCCTCGAAGGTTTCGGAGCTTGAGAAGATTGTAAACGATATGGTCGGAACGAATTAACCCGGAGGACGGGCTTTAAGGAAACATGACGGGAAGCAGAACGGCTTCCCGTTTTTATGAGGATATACTTATGGTATTCAGCAGCTTATTCTTTTTCTTTCTCTTTCTGCCGCTGTTTCTGGTGCTCTATTATGTGCTCCCGAAACGGGTGAAGAACTATGTGCTTTTGCTGTTCAGCCTTGTGTTCTATGCATGGGGAGAGCCGGTCTACGTATTTCTGATGCTCGGCATGACGCTGTCGGACTATATCCTCGGAAGAATCATGAACCGCTTTGACGAAGCACCCAAAAAGCGCAGGCTTTGCCTGATTCTTTCCATTGTAATCGATCTTTCCTGCCTCGCATTTTTCAAATATGCAGGCTTCCTTTTGGAGACGGTAAATGCCATCCCGGGCGTCATGATCCGGTTCAAAGAGATTGCGCTGCCCATCGGCATCAGCTTCTTTACGTTCCAGACCATGAGCTACACGATCGACCTTTACCGCCGTGAGGTTACCGTCGAGAAGAATTATCTCGAATACCTCATGTACGTTTCGATGTTCCCGCAGCTGATTGCCGGCCCGATCGTCCGCTATAAGACCGTGAAGGAGGAGCTTCACGAGCGCACGATCAGGAGGGATGAGGTTGTTGACGGTGCCATGCGGTTCGTATACGGACTGCTGAAGAAGGTGCTTCTCGCGAACCGTCTCGGGACGCTTTTTGACGAGGCTGTAGCTGCTGCCAATCCGAGCATGGCATTTGCCTGGATGGGAGCGGTCGCATTTACCTTACAGCTCTATCTCGATTTCTCGGCCTACAGCGATATGGCCATCGGACTCGGGCAGATGCTCGGTTTCCACTTCAACGAAAACTTCAAATACCCTCTCGCCGCGGATTCCGTGACCGAATTCTGGCGCAGATGGCATATCTCTCTGTCATCCTGGTTTAGGGATTACGTCTACATTCCCCTGGGCGGCAACCGGTGCAAAGTGCCGCGGCAGATTTTTAACCTTGCGGTTGTCTGGTTCCTTACGGGCCTGTGGCACGGCGCGTCGTGGAACTATGTGCTCTGGGGCGTCTATTACGGCATCCTTTTGTGCCTCGAGAAGTTTGTCTACGGAAAGAAGCTTGAGAAGGCGCCGAAGGTGATCAGGCATATCTACCTTTGCTTCATCGTGGTTGTCGGCTTCACGCTGTTCGCCATCGAGGATTTCAAAAAGATGACCGCGTATCTCTCGCACATGTTCACCAATCGCGGCGGAATTTGCGACAGCGGGCTTCTGTTCTATCTGCAAAACTACGGCTTCGTGCTTGCGGTTGCGATTCTCGTGAGCCTCCCGCTGTTCCCGGTTTTGAAGCGGAAGCTCGAGACGGCGGGCAAGAAGACGCAGTGGGTGCTCGGCACCTGCTATGCGGTTTTGGTGGCGGCTCTGTTCCTTGTCGCGATTTCGTACATGGTGGCGGATACTTACAATCCGTTCCTGTACTTCAGGTTTTAAGGGGGTGCGCGCATGAACAGAGTGATTAAAACAATACTGGTGATCGTTCTTGCGGGCATTACGCTTGCGTTCTCCGTTGCCACAATCCTCGCGCCGAAGAAGGATTTTTCGGAAAATGAGAACCGCGTTCTGGAGCCTGCCCCGGAATTCACTGTGGAAAATGTGAAGGACGGCTCGTTTATGAGCAACACCGAAACTTATGTGTCGGACCATTTTATATTCCGCGACTATTTCATGACCGTGAGGACGCTTTACGAGCAGGCGACGGGCAGAAACCGCATCAACAACATTTATATGTGCAAAGACGGCTACTATATCGAAGAGTACGACGGCCTGCAGAACTCGGACCGCATTATATCGGCCGTCAAGAGGCTGATGGAGCGGACCACGCAGACGAGGGTCAGAGCGGTGCTGGCGCCGACGGCCGTAACCGTTTACGCCGATAAGCTTCCCGCCACGGCGAAGAACGCCGACCAGGAGGCAGACAGGCTTGCCGTGGAAAATGCGACGCAGGCTTATGCCGATTCGCTTTCGGAGGGCGACTTTGCCTGGGTGGATATCACCGATGCCCTGTAGAATGCCGGCGATGAGCAGCTCTTTTATAAGCTCGACCACCACTGGACCACATACGGCGCTTACGTCGCTTATTGTGAGATCATCAAAAGCTTCGGTTTTACGCCGCTTTCGCGGGAGCAGTTTAAAGAGGAGATCGTAAGCACGGAGTTTCGCGGCACATTTGCCTCAAAAGTGAATGACCTTACGGCAAAGCCCGACGTGGTGAAGGCATTCTTCAGTGACCGGCTCTCGCTTTCGGTAAAGTATTCCGACAAGAAGCTCGAAACGGACACGCTGTACGCGCCGGAGTATCTTTCCAAAAAGGACAAGTATTCGTATTTTTTGAATAACCAGAATACGTTCGTGGAGATTCACAACGCCAATGCGCAGACAGAAAAAGTGCTCGCCGTTATCAAGGACAGCTATGCAAACTGCATGATTCCTTTCCTTTGCGAGCACTTTGAGACGATTTATGTTTTTGATACGAGATACTACAGAGGCAAGGTTACGGATTTCATCGCCGAAAACGGCGTGACCGACGTCCTGTTCCTCTATAACATGCATACGATTGATAACGATCCCGGAGTCGCGATGATCCGGTAGGGCTTATTTCTCCTGTCCCGCAAAGACGGAGGTCTTCAGGGCAGCGAGATCAACATCTGCATCCTTCCCGCAGATGACCTTCTCGAAATACGGAAGCATCAGCGCGAGGTCTTCTTCGAGGACGGCGTGGCCTTCCTTGTGGACATGGATTACGACGCGGTCACCGCGGCCGAGGAAGCCGTACAGGCGGTCCGCTAACCGGTAGCATTCCCACATCGACGGGGCGTTGACCCAGTCCTCGCTCTGCGCCGAAGCAATGATGAAATAACAACGGTCCGAACCCGCCGAAAGGGCTGCCAGTTCATGCTGCTCAAGCGGAATCTCTTCGGGCGTCTTAAAAGAAAGAAAACGGTCATTAAACCAGCCGCGTTCCGCGTCGCTTTGCAGACAGGAAAGCGGCTCGTTTTGTTGATAGGTATATTCGCTGCTGCCGCCGATCGGGGAGAAATCATAGCATTTGCCCTCGGAGAAGAAACGGTAGAGGGCAAGGCCGCCCGCGCCCGAGCAGGACGGTGCAACCATGCGGAAACGGCGGTCATATGCGCCGGCAACGGCAGTCGCTTTTCCGTAGCGGGACACGCCGGTCACGACGGACAGGTTCGGATTCACGTTGAGCTCCCTGCCCACGCCCCCGATGACGGCATCGAGAATCTTCGAAAGACCCCAGGCCCATGCCATCAGAACGCCGGTCTGCGAGGCGGCGTCTTCGCCGTAAGGGTAAAGCTCATAAAAGGCACCCTCGTGCTTCGTATCGTCCGAAGCGACGAGCGAGCTGTTGTTTGCAAAAACGGCATACCCGCGGTCGAGTGCATATTGCATGCTCGGAAGCGGATGCATCGCGATGATGCAGGGGTAACCGCCCTCGGGCGCGGGAACCTTTTCGGGATCCGGCAGAAACACAGGCAGCGACCAGGACGCGCTCCGGCCGTCCTTACTAACCGTGACGGTCAGATTCTTCGCGCCTTCCGCAGGCATGGTTCCGAAAAAGGATATCATCACGGCGCCTTCGTCGGCTATCGAATAGCTGACCTGCTCTCCCTCGCGCCAATATCCGTACATCTCGCTTTGATAAAGCCCGCGAAGCTCGTCGGCGCGTGCCGCCCAGCCCTTCGGGTCGGTAAGCCTGTCCCCATTTTGAAATGTAAATATGTCAGGATATGAATGCTCGCTCATAGTGCCCCCTCCGTGTGGATTCTTATTCTGTCAGTATAGCGGAAAAAGGGCCCACGCGCAAGGCTTTTAGGGCTGCTTTTCCGCCACATTTCAAAAAAGGATGCGCACCGTCAGAATGGGAAATGACAGATAATATTGCATTTTCCACAGGTGGCCGAAGCGGGTGCCGCCGTTCTTGTTCCGCATGTTTTTTCGTGATATAATTATATTGGTGGTGGATTTGCGCGCGGCAGGGGCCGCGACCTGAGAATGGGAGAAGGAGGGCGCAGACCGTTGTCTGTGCGAATATGGGATGGATTATTCAAAGATTAAAGAAGAATTTGCGAAATACGGGCTCGAGTTTCCCGATTCCCTGAAGGGGGAAGGACTTACCGAGGAACAGAAGCAGGAAATCAACCCCTGCGGCACGTTCTGCGGCAAATGCGACGACTACGGTGTAACCTGCGACGGCTGTCGGAATCGGCAGGGTCTGCCTCTGTGGCAGCAGATGTTCGGCAATACGACGCCGTGTCCTTATTATGACTGTTCTGCTAAGAAGGGATTTCACGACTGCTCGCAGTGCGACAAGCTCCCGTGTCCCGAATACTTTTCGTATCCGGATCCGGATA
>CADBTG010000002.1 GCA_902797475.1 uncultured Lachnospiraceae bacterium
CCGATGTAAACCGGCAAGTGAAGGGCTCCCGGTATGCCTACTCTCCCCTCATCAGAACCCGTGACCGCCGCCGTGGCTGCCGTGGCCGCCTCCGAAGCCTCCGCCGCCTCTGAATCCGCCGCCTCCCCTGCTACTCGAAAGATGCGTAATCTTACGGTTAAGGATTTCATTTTTCGAAGCATTAATGCGTACCACACCGCTTACATACGTATTCAGTTCTTTCACGGAATTCATCTCATGCTTCCGGTTCAGCATCCGAAGCAGTATGAAATTCAAAACGAGGCCTGCCATAACGGCAATCACCGCATTGGATGCATATACCATGGGCTGTGGAATGGTTTCGCCGATGATGACTTTTTCGGCCTGTTCGAAAGCCTTCTTCGCGCAGGCATAGTATTGATGATTCTGCGCAAGTTTCCAAATGTTGTCTGTAATCACGCGCGCTTTTCCGCGGGTTATGTAGCTGCCGATATACCCATCCGTCTCGATGAAAACATTGCGGTTCCCCATATCGATGATAAAGAGAATGCCGCTTTCGGTTCCGAACAGCCTGCTATACTGGCTCATGGCAAAGTAATCCGTGGTTCCGCGGGATATGCTCGTTGTGATAAATGCCACGTTTCCGTATTCGGTAAGGCGATTCATCGTTACCCTTAATCGCGCTTCCTCCTCTAACGTAAGGAGGCTCGCATAATCCTCAATAATGATTTCCCCGCGAACGGTCGGCTTTTCCTTTCTTCCGCAGCCGACACACAGAATCACCGCAATCAGCAAAACCAGACCAAGAGATACTCTACGCATTGTCGTCACCTCCCGTCCTGTTAAACTGCTTCGGACGAACAGAAGACAGAATGTTATAATTCTTAATCAACCCGATTACCGACAAAGCAACGGTCAAAGCTGCCAGATAGGCTATGGCATAGTAGTACCAGTCATTCGGCGGCTTCACAAGGAACAATAACGTTGCAATCACTCCGATGCCGAGGAACAACCCGTTCACAAGATTAATGTGAAGATCGGATAATGCCATATAGCGGTCTTTCATCCGGAAGAAACGAACGGCAAACAGAATCGAAACGATGACTCCGATAACGGAGTACACCACACGCGTGCTGATCAACGGAAAAATCTCGGTAGCTCCCCCCATCAAAGCCCCGATCAGGAATGGGACAAATACTATGCCGGAGAGGAAATAATTGCCGATTTTTTTCGCAATCTCCTTCGGGTCCTTTCCGGAATAGACCATATGCGTCTGTCTCCGAAAGATTTCTTCCGTCTCGGATTTATACATTCCGGAAACCAGCAGGGCTGCAAACAGCGAAACAAAAAGAACAAAAGACGGAGAAGCCGCCATCATCAGATTGAGAAGCAAAAACACAGGAACCGCCGTGAGCAGGGAGAACAGAACATACTTCACCGGAGATGCCGGGAAGTCCGCATAAACTTTTCCGGTCTGTCCGTTTACGGTACCGTAGGAAACACGGTCTTTGTGCCTGTAGGAAAGGAACCAGACCGGATACATGTCGAGGGTATTCGTCATTTCGATGCGGAAGGCGCTTCTGTCGGAAAGCTGTGCCTTGCACTCATTCTTCTTAAAGGCAATATCGGGATGCGCTTTATTAACATAGTCAAACACGAGTTCTTCCTCAATGGAAAGAGCCCTGTTGACGTTGCATTCTGCCGTCTGGTCAGCCGCATTTGCATAAAATCCGTTCAGATAGCATTCATTAAAACCGACGCAGTCCGTCTGGTGGAACGGAATGATATGCTCGCTTACTTCATCATCAAAACTGAGAGATGCATCATGAGAAATGCCGGAATGTTTGGCAGCCATCCTTCCGTTAACGAGATAACGCGTTGTAATTAAATCGTCCCCGACAATCTCCTGATTTTCTCCCGGAAAACGAAAGTTTCCGTCCCGGTCAAACTCATACGTCCAAAAGGGCATGTAAATTCCGCGAAAGCCTTCTGCTCTTCCGCGCTTCAACAGCTCATTCGGTGCATAAATCTGTCGCCTGGCAAGCTTCCTGTATCGATTGACACATTCTTCTTTGGTGATTTTAAAAGGAATCACACGGTCGGGACGTCGGATTCTCGTAAGGCGGCTATGCAATGTCGCCGGTGAACCGCAGTAACTGCACCAGGTCACGGCTTCATCGGAATCGGCAAGGATTTCGGCGCCGCACTGCGAACAGGTGAAAACCGTCACTTCCATTCCGTTAGTCTGAAGGTCTAACATCTCTTCGAGATTCTGCGGAATGATCGGCTCATCGGTCGATTCCGTATGCTCGTCCGCATTTTTAATGCGTTTGCTTACCTGGCTGATCAGATACAGATTCCCGCAGTAGCTGCACTTCATCTGCTGGCTAGCGATGTCAAAAACAAGTTTGCTTCCGCACCCGGGACACCCAACCATCGTAACCCTCCTTCTTTTTACCGCTTCCGGTAAATCTTAAAAAATAAGCCCCAACACACCGTAGCTGAAAATACTCATAATGACAGCCGCAAGAATGATTCCGAGGAAAATGGCAAGAGAAGCCTTTTTGATGTCGAAATCATAAAGCGCCGAAATCAGGGATCCCATCCACGCGCCTGTCCCCGGAATCGGAATTCCGACAAACAGCAAAAGGAACACAAAAAACCCCTTTTCCGCTCCCGCGGATTTCTTCTCGGCACGTCTCTCACACCATTCCACAAAACCCTTCAGAATGCCGTGCTTCTTCATGAAAGCAAAAATCTGCTTGATGAACAGAAGAATGAACGGAATCGGAATGATGTTCCCGATAATGCAAATCAGATTGGCCTTAAAAAGCTTAATTCCCAGAAGTTTTGCAATGATAACGCCGCCTCGAAGCTCCACAAGCGGAATCATCGAAACGAAAAATACGAATACCTCTTTCGGCAGGAACTGCCCGAGAGAATTGTTATACCAGTTAACAAGTGCATCAGTCACGTTCTATTCCTCCGCACTGCGGATTCCGAGAACGCCGCGTACTTCCTTCTGCATATCATCGATTTCGCAGACCGTATTGTGTCTTACGGGCGCGGTCCGAATCTCACGGATTGCCGGCGGTTCCGCAACATTGGCCGTCTTTGCAAGATCGTCGATGATTGCAAAGTCATCCCGCGTATCCTCTGTTCCGCGAACGGCGCTCATGACGCTTCTTGCGAACTTAAACGGGCTGGCCGTCGAAACAATGACGGTCGGCGTAACATCGCCGCTCTTTTCACGGTAGCTTCTGTAAACGGAAGAAGCAACCGCAGTATGCGTATCGATGACGTACCCGGTCCGCTCGTAAAGGGTGCGGATCTC
>CADBTG010000003.1 GCA_902797475.1 uncultured Lachnospiraceae bacterium
CCGGAGCCCGAAAAGCGTGTGCTTCGTGAGATTTGGAACGGAATCAGCAAGGTTTTCGAATCCGGCAATTTCTCTTACAGCGGGGAAGATGTTTACGATACCGAGGAGGGAGAACAGAAGGAGAAGACCGAGGTTCAGTTTGTCGTTGAAAAGGATGCTGCCTGCTATCAGGAATTAAAGCAGCTCAAATATGACAGCGATAACGGCACGACCGAGGTTAACTGGTACTATTTCAAGAAAGACGGCGGTGTTTGGGTCACCTCGTACTTTGATGAAAACGTGCAATATGATGTCACGGCCATTTCCGAGGAGGATGCTTCCTACTATTATCCTTTCCTCCATGCTTTCGGAGACGGCGGGGATCCGCTTGCCGAGCTGGCGAAGATGAACCGTGCGGTTTACGGCGAGTACGGTGATATTTTTCCGGCTGACAGCAATGAGCTGATGAAGGCGATTGACTCCACATTTGCCACATGGGATGACCTGGAGAAGCTGGAGGAGCGTTTCGGCCTGATTGAAGAGGCTCCCGGCAAATACAGCTTTACATTCAAGTCCCCGGAGGACCTTCGGGTGCTGCTGCAGAATTTCATCAAGTTGGAGAACCTTGAAAAGTATCGGGAGTTTAACGGCAATAATCCCGACAGACAGCCCGGCGAGATGAAGGTAAATGTCACGATTAAGGACGGTTATCTTACCGAACTCGTCATGCAGACCGTATATTCCGACGGAGTCGGTTTTACGTCGAAGCACAGCTTCAGTGATTTCGGTAAAGCGGCCTTTGCGATTCCGACCGCCGTGAAGTCCGATTTTGAGGATATGAAGGAAAACTATGCGAAGAGCATGGAAAAGTCATGCATAATTGAAAACAATGCATGGGATTTCAATGATATGATCAGCGGAAATTGGGAGAAGGATAATGAAACGCTGAGAAATATCATAAACACCGTTTATTACATGCTTCAGCAAGATGAGATCAACAAGAAAGTCGTTGCGGAGCTGAAAGGCAGACAGGTCGAGGTCAACTTTAAGGTCGGCGAGAAGATTGACCGGACCGGCATTCCGACAGTCGATGCGGCACTGAAGGAAATCTTTAAGGATCAGACCTTCGGCCTTGTGTCGAGATACTATAAGGATATGAATCTCTCGCTTTTCATTCTCGAAGAGAACGGCAGAGCGGTAAGCTACTACGACTTGAGATAACAAATACGGCGGCACCGGTTAAGGGTGCCGCCGATCTTTTTGCGGTTTAATAATTCTCTGCGTTTACTTCGAAATAAGCCTGCGGATGTGCACAGGTCGGGCAGATGTCGGGAGCCTTCTCGCCGATCACGATGTGACCGCAGTTGCGGCACTCCCAAACCTTGATTTCGCTCTTCTCGAAGACCTGAGCGGTTTCCACGTTCTTAAGAAGTGCGCGGTAACGCTCTTCATGATGCTTCTCGATGGCAGCAACGAGACGGAACTTCCTTGCAAGCTCCGGGAAGCCCTCTTCCTCGGCAGTCTTCGCAAAGCCTTCATACATATCCGTCCACTCGTAATTCTCGCCGTCAGCGGCTGCAGCAAGGTTCTCGGCCGTATTACCGATGCCGCCGAGCTCTTTGAACCACATCTTGGCATGCTCCTTCTCATTCTCGGCCGTCTTTAAAAACAGCGCGGAAATCTGCTCGAAGCCGTCCTTTTTGGCACGCGAAGCGAAGTAGGTGTATTTGTTTCTGGCCTGAGACTCGCCTGCAAAAGCGGCAAGCAGATTGGCCTCGGTCTTGGTTCCGGAATAAGGATTATTCCCCATGGCAGTGTCCTCCTTGTATTTTCCTCGGCTCGATAGAGCCTTTTATTCAGTCTATTATACCGCGGGTGAGATGTCAAGACAATCCATTCAGCTTTTCAAAAGTCTGATTTTTCCGTGACTTTCGGGCGCTCTTCATTGCCAAAAGGATGGAAAATGTGATATAGTATACCTCGGAAAACAAAGACGAAAACGCGAAAGAGCGCGGCGAAAACCGCGCTTTCGGTAACATAGGAGAGTTCGAAATGAAAAGCAGCGAAATCGAGATTATGAGAGTCTACCTCTGTGCGCTTGACAAAGCAGAGGGAGGCCCTTTTTTCAACGAGGTTAAAATTAATGACGAGGACCTGATGTACGGCTATCTGCAGAAGATGATTGCCGCCAATATGGACAATACGAAGGCGAAGGCAGCCTCTTTTGCGGAGGGCAGCGACCTGGACCGCATGGTCACCGACGATCCGGATGATTTGGAGGCATTTGCCGAGGGCGTTTGCAGGACTGTCACGGAGCTTGTTTCCGGAAATGCCGAGATGCGCCGCGGGACGGGCGTATTCGTATTTTTCATCGCAGACGAGCAGCCCTTCGTCGGATTTTTCAAAATCGATTTTCAGGAGCATTTTGTATGCAGAACCGACGGCAATCTCGTGAAGTGGGGAATTGCCGCCGACATTCTTCCGAAGACCGGCGGGAGCAGCGAGTTCTTCATCATCAACGTAATCGAAAGAACCGTGAAGCTTTCCGATTCCGAGTACTATTTCGACGGCGACCGGAAGGTGAACTACCTGGCCGACAGAGTGCTCGGCCTGACTGCTGAGCC
>CADBTG010000004.1 GCA_902797475.1 uncultured Lachnospiraceae bacterium
ATCATGGCGGTTAACCGGGCATTTTTCATAAAAGGTTTTAAGGGCGCCGTGCATCTCGCCCCGAATATGGACACGCTTGTCGCGATGGGCTCGTTCATCGCCTGGGCGTACAGTGTTTACGTGCTTTTCGCGACGGACGACATGGACTGGTATTTCGAGTCGGCGGCGATGATCGTGACGCTGATCACGGTCGGCAAAATGCTTGAGGCACGCGCCAAAGGGAAGACGACCGATGCGCTCAAGAGCCTGATGAGGCTCGCGCCGAAGGAAGCCACCGTGCGCCGTAACGGCGTGGAGCTGACAATTCCCGCGGACGAGGTTGTGGTCGGGGACATCTTCCTGGTGAAGCCCGGCGACAGCGTTCCGGTCGACGGCATCGTGCTGTCGGGAACGACCGGCATCAATGAGTCGGCGCTTACCGGAGAGAGCATGCCGGTTACAAAGGAGGCAGGAGACGCGGTTCACGCGGCGACCATCAATGGAAAAGGGTACATCGAATGCCGCGCAACCTCTGTCGGGGAGGACACCGGGTACGCGGCAATCGTAAGGCTCGTCTCGGACGCGTCGGCGACAAAGGCGCCGATTGCGAAGCTTGCGGACCGCGTGGCAGCAGTGTTCGTGCCGGCGGTCATTGCGATTGCAATCCTTACATTTGTCATACATATGCTAATGGGACACCCGGTTTCGCAGGCGATTGAGAGCGCCATTTCGGTTCTCGTCATCAGTTGTCCGTGCGCGCTCGGGCTGGCGACTCCGGTTGCGGTCATGGTCGGAAACGGCGTCGGCGCGCGAAACGGCATCCTGTTCAAGTCGGCGGAGGCCATCGAGCAGGCGGGCCGCGTCCGGGTTGTGATTCTTGATAAGACCGGCACGGCAACGACCGGTGTGCCTGCGGTGACCGGAATTGTGACGGCTGAAGGCGTTTCGCAGGAGGAGATGCTTTCGGCGGCAGCAGCGCTTGAGCAAAAGAGCGGGCATCCGCTTGCGGAAGCGATTCTTAATGAGGCCGGAAAGCGCGGGATGACGGTCGACGAAGAGGCAACGGACTTCGAGGAGACGCCCGGAAAAGGATTGTTCGGCAGGCTTTCCGGAAGGGCTTTGTATGTCGGAAATGAGGCATTCATCCGCACATTTGCCACGATTCCCGACGGCATTTCGCAGGCCTGCGCGGCGGCTGCGGAGGAGGGTTGCACGCCGGTTTACGTGGCGGAAGTGAGAGAACAGACGCCCCGCCTTCTCGGATGCATTCTGGCAGCGGACGAACTGAAAGCCGACAGCGCGGAGGCCGTTAAGGACCTGCAGGAGCTCGGCATTCGCGTCATTCTCCTAAGCGGAGACAATAAAAGAACGGCGGAGGCGGTCGGAAAGAAGCTTGGCGCGGACGAAATCTACGCGGAGCAGCTGCCCGGTGACAAAGCGGATGTCGTGAAGCGTTACGAACACGCGGCGATGGTGGGTGACGGCATCAACGACGCGCCGGCGCTTGCCTCGGCGGATCTCGGAATGGCAATCGGGGCCGGAACGGACGTCGCCGTGGAGTCGGCCGGAGTTGTCCTGACCGGCAGCAGCCTGACGGATGTCACGAACGCAGTCCGGCTCGGCCGGTTGACGTTAAGAATTATAAAACAGAACCTGTTTTGGGCATTTTTCTATAATGTCCTCTGCATCCCGCTTGCGGCGGGCGCGCTGACAGGGCTTACCGGGCTTACGATGAGTCCGATGATAGCCGCTGCGGCAATGAGTCTTTCAAGCTTTTTCGTGGTCAGCAATGCACTGCGAATCAACATGTTTCAGGGAAAGGAGAAACAAGAGATGAAAACCGTTACCATGGAAATCGAAGGAATGATGTGCGGACACTGTGAGGCACGTGTGAAAAAGGTGCTCGAAGCGCTGCCCGAGGTGGCATTTGCCGAAGTCAGTTTTGAGAAGGGAACCGCTGTTTTGACGCTGTCGAAAGAGGTTTCGGAGGAGGTTCTTCGCAGAACAGTCGAAGAACAGGACTATAAAGTGAAAAAAATAGGTTGATTTCTCAAAAAAAGTTGAGGAAAGTACTTGAAAAAGAGCGGTCACAAATGTTACACTTATATGTATCAATAATTGTGCGTTTGTATGTCCTGCAAACCGTATTGACTGAAGATGGGGAAGAACATGGGAGAGAGCGCCGGGAAAGAATTGTTCCCGCGGCGGAAGCCGGGAACCAGACTGTTCGCTTATTACGGACAGAAGACAACCGAAGAGAACCGCGTAAAAGGCGCACAGCTCGTCTGTAAGTCTTACCGCAAAGCCGGTCTTCCCGCCGAAGCAGTCGGGAAGGTGAAAGACCCGTCCGGAAAGAAGTATTCTCTCTGTGAGAATGCGGGGCGGCTGGCGGGCGCATTAAGCGGAATCGGCAAGGACGAGGCTCTTACCGAAGAGCTTGCCAGAGCCGGATACATCCGCTTCGCGAAAGACCTGCACGCACTGAGAAGCTTCGCCTGGACATCGGCCGACTACCGTAAGAGGACCGGAATCGAGTCGGATGCCTTTTCCAGAAAAGAGCTGACGGCGATGGCGGAAGCAGTGCTTCAGACGGACTGCCTGAATTATCGGGGCGGATCGTTTTCACCGTCTCTTTGCGGAACGAGTGACGTGAATGTTCTGTTCGTGCCGCGAAAGACAGCGAAGGAGCTTAAGGAAACGGAAGGCTTTACCGTCGAAACGGGTTCGCTTTCCGGACTTCGAAAGGACCTGATCCGGTTAAAGCCGGTCATGGAAACCATCGCGATGGATCTGTTCGCCGGAGAGTTCGGCGGAGCAGACCGGGATTTCTACCGCAGAGTGCTGGCTGCCTGGTGTGCACTGGCAATCGCGGCGAAGGAACCGTTCGTGCTGGCGGAAGGACCGAAGGTCTACCGCTCGAAGAAAGCTCCCCAAAAGAGCAGTCCCGTAAAAAGTGCGGAGAAGCCCACAGAACAGAGTGTTATGATATTGCCCGGGAGCGCGATACCCGCGGCAGTTTTGGCAGATGCCAGGAAGATTCTCCCGAAGTTATCGGATTTCGGTGAGGTCGATCTTCAGTTTATTACAAAACGATTAACAGAAATACAGGAGGATGGTATGGCGAACAATGACCCCGGAAGAGAAAGAACGGTGGAGGAGCTGATCGCGGAACTGATGGGAACCGCTAAGCCCGCCAAGGAAGCAGCGCCCGCACCGGCACCTGCTCCCGAACCCGAACCGGCGCCTGCCCCGGCACCCGCACCGGCGCCCGTTAAGGAAGTTGCCCCGGCTCCGGATCCGTCACCCGTGGATCCCGGATGGGAAGTAACCCCTGCAACCGGCAAGGCTGCAAAACCGGTAGAACCGGAAATCAAAAACGATATCGAACCTGAGTGGGAAGTGTCCTACGTTCAGCCTGTTGCGAAGAAACCCGCACCGGTTGTTCCCGAGCCCGCCCCGGTCATTCCCGAGCCTGCTCCGGTCATTCCGGAACCCGAAGAGGTTGTCGTAGATCCTTCGTATGTGGCACCCGAGCCCATGCCTTTCTTCATGCAGAAGCCCGAAGAGCCCGCGCCTGCTCCCGCACCGGTCATCCCGGAGCCCGAAGCAATCGTTGTGGATCCTTCGTACGTAGCACCGGAGCCTATGGCATTTGTCCCGCAGACAGAAGAGAAGCCCGAGGAGAAAGAACCCGAGCCGATTCCGTTCTATCTGCCGGAGACCGACATTCCCGCTCCCGTTGTTCTGCCTGAGCCGGAAGTTGTTCCCGAGCCTGCCCCGGTCATTCCCGAGCCCGAACCGGTTATTCCGGAACCCGCTCCGGTTATCCCCGAGCCCGAGCCTGAACCGGCTCCCGCTCCTGCACCTGCACCTGCTCCCGAACCCGAACCGGCTGAAGAGCCTGTCATGGACGAGCACGAGGCTGCTGTCAGAAGACGTATGCGCGAGATTCTCGAGCAGAACAAGAAGAAGCAGCAGGAGAAGGACGATATCCGCAGACAGATGGAAGAGCGTCGTCTTGAGGTAGCCAGAAAGCAGGAACAGAGAAGACAGGAGATTCTTGCAAAGCGCAGAGCCGATTACGAGAAGCTGCTTGCCGAACAGGAAGACCTTAAGAAGGTTGTTGAAGAGAATAAGAACGCGATCATGGGCGAGAAGAAGAAAAAGCGTATCGACGCCCAGAGAAGAATCATGGATATCGAGGATATCATCCTCAAGGAGTATCTGGATCTGAAGCGCGGCACCAACGATTATCATACCGGTCTTACTCAGGAGCTTTATTAATCCCCGAACCGCCTAAAAGGAGGACAGATTCATGGGACTTTTTGACAAACTGACCGACAAGATTTTTAAAGAGACGCAGAAGGCTGTGGACGGCATCCTGAAGCCCAATAAGCCCGCACAGTCCACGCAGACCGGCCCGGTTCAGACGCCCGTACAGGCGGCAGCTCCGGTGCAGACCGCAACCGTCGCCACGGATGCCGAGCGCATCTATGACGAAGACGGCAAATACGAATTCAACGATACTTTCAATCGCGACACGGCATATTTCCGCGATATCATTCAGCGGAATTTCGCCGACTATGTCATTGAGGAAGGCGTGAGCATCAGTCGTTTCGATGCTTCCGCACATCCCAAGTGCACACCTGTCACATTCCTTCTTACGAAGGGAACCAAAACCGTAGCATTTTTCGTCATGAAAGTGAATCAGACGGCCGGAATGCCCTACCGCGGAGCCAAGCAGGTTCTGCGCGCAGCCGGAATCCCCAGCATTCACTGCATCAGCAATTACAAGAACGAAGAAGCTTACGTTGTAAACCGTATCCGTACGATTCTGTAGGAACGGCACGAACCTGATAAGAATATTGGATAGAGAAGAACGCATATCGGATGCACCTGCAGAGGGCGCAGCATAACCCACAGACAAGGTTTTGCAGGTAGCCGGTTATGTATCGCCCGGTATAGCAAACTTGCTATTTTAAAGCACTTCTTCTCTATCCTTTTTCTTTTTGTTTTTTATGAGAGATTTCACGGAAACCATATTTGAGAAGGACAGCTGGGAGGCATTTTACACCTTCTGCCAGACCAATGAACACACAAGACGTGCGGAGCTTATGAAGCTGCGGCAGTTCATCGACTGCGGCGGCTTTCTGCCGTGGGCATCGCGGATTCGGGCCGGAGAGGCTTTCCCGTATCCGCAGAGGGCGGTCCTCAATAAGAAAGGAACCGCGAAGAAGCGCGTCGTGTTCATGTTTCCGGACGAGGCCGGCATCATTCTCAAGTATTTCGCGTACTGCCTGCACGAATATGACGGGATCTTTGCGAACAACCTCTATTCGTTCCGCGTGAACCGCGGCGTGAAGCGGGCCGTCGCCGACATCCTTTCGGTGCCGGGGCTCGACGGCAAATTCGTTTACAAACTCGATATCCACGATTACTTTAACTCCGTCGACACCGAAAAGATCATTCCGATGCTTCGGGACACTTTGGGCGAAGAACAGAAGGGCTTCCTCGCATTTCTCACGGGCTTTCTCAGGAACCCTTATGTGACGGAAGGCGGAAAGACATTTGAGGAGCCGAGGAAGGGCATCATGGCCGGGAATCCGCTTTCGGCGTTCATGGCGAACCTGTTCCTTTCGGACATGGATTGGCATTTTATGGCAAATGCCATCCCGTACGCCCGGTACTCCGACGACATCATCGTATTTGCCGACAGTGAGGAGGAGCTTGCCGCATACCGGGAGGAAATCTTGAAAAGGCTTTCGGAGCGGGCGCTCACGGTCAATCCGAAGAAGGTATTTCATGCCGTTCCGGGCGAGCCGTGGGATTTTCTCGGGATCACGTACCGTGACGGCGCTGTCGATGTGGCGCGGGCGTCTGTTGAGAAGCTGAAGGGTAAGATGCGCCGAAAGGCGAAGGCCTTATACCGCTGGAAGCAGAAAAAGGGCGCCGGTGACGAGCAGGCCATAAGGGCATTTCTCAGGCATTTCAACAAGAAGCTTTATAACAATCCGAATCACAGCGAGCTGACCTGGGCAAGATGGTTCTTCCCGGTCATCACGACGGATGAAAGCCTGAAGGAACTGGATGCCTACCTGATTGCAAACGCGCGCTATCTCGTGACCGGAAAGCACGGCAAGAGCAACTATAATCTGCGCTATGAAACCATTCGGGAGTACGGTTTTAAGAGTCTCGTGCATGCTTATTATGAGACCGATCGGGGCGGTTTTAAGGGGACTGCCGATGTCACACCCGGAGATGCTTACCCGGGGGAAGAGTGACGGGAAGTCCGGGCGGATTGAAAAGAGGCCCGAAATGTGTTACAATAAACTATTGTGAACGGGCGCGGAAAGCGCCGTTGTCACGGAGGGGTTTATGAATTACGATGTAATTATTGTCGGTGCGGGGCCTGCGGGCATCTTCACCGCGATGGAAATGCTGAAAAAGGGGACGCAGAAGAAGATTCTCATCATTGAGAAGGGCAAGCCGATCGAGAAGAGAAGCTGCCCGAAGGCGAAAGCCGGCAAATGCTTAAACTGCAAGCCCTGTAATATTACGACGGGATTCTCGGGCGCGGGCGCATTTTCCGACGGCAAATTATCCTTAAGCCGTGAGGTCGGCGGAGATCTGCCGGACCTGATCGGCGCGGAGGAAGCGCAGGCGCTGATCGATTATACGGATTCCATCTATCTCGAGTTCGGCGCGGACACGCATGTCGAGGGTGTCAGCGAGCCCGAGAAGGTAAAGGAAATCCGCCGCCGCGCGATTCGTGCGGGCCTGAAGCTTGTCGACTGTCCGATCCGGCATCTCGGAACGGAACGCGCGCAGATTCTGTACGGAAGCATCGAGCTGTGGCTTAAGGACCACGGCGTCGATATCCTTTTCGACACCAATGTCGAGGACCTCGTGATTGAGGACCGCGTCTGCAAGGGCGTTGTCATCACGGACCGCGGCGAGAAGCAGGTGCTTTACGGCACCGACGTTGTCGTGGCGACCGGAAGAAGAGGCGCGGAATGGCTTGAAAAGCTGTGCGCGCGCTACGAAATCGCACACAAGCCGGGCACCGTTGTCATCGGCGTGCGCGTCGAGGTACGGAACGAAATCATGGAGGAAGTCAACAGCGTCCTCTACGAGTCCAAGCTGGTCGGGTATCCTTTGCCGTTTAAGAATAAGGTCAGGACCTTCTGCCAGAACCCCGGCGGCTTTGTCAGCAGAGAGAATTACGACAACAACCTTGCGGTCGTGAACGGCCATTCCTACAAGGAACTGAAGTCGGGCAACACGAA
>CADBTG010000005.1 GCA_902797475.1 uncultured Lachnospiraceae bacterium
CTCCGCGGCGTTTCCGATTCCGTTCACCAATGTCTTTCTTCGTTGGTTAAACGATGCGCGAATCAGCGCAAACATATGCTTTTCATCCTTCACATTAACCGGCGGCTCTTCATGAATCGTAAGCCTTATGACCGCCGACCCGACATTCGGCCGGGGCATGAAACAGTTCGCCGGCACATTTGCCGCGAGATAAGGCTCCGAATAGTACTGCACCGCAAGTGACAAAGCCCCGTAATCCTTCGTTCCCGGGCCGGTTTCCATGCGCTCGGCCACTTCCTTTTGCACCATGACCGTGATGCTCTCAATCGGCAGGCGGTCCTCCAAAAGCTTCATCAGAACCGGCGTCGTGATATAATACGGCAGATTGGCCACCACCTTGACCGGCCGCTTTCCGAAAGGCTTCAAAAGTTCCGGAATGTCAGTCTTCATGATGTCGCCGGAAATGATTTGCAGATTTGCATAATCCTTGCACGTGTCGCCGGTGAGAATCGGAATCAGGTTCCGGTCAATCTCGACGGCAACCACATCGCCCGCGGCCTCGCAAAGCCGCTGCGTCAGCGTCCCGATTCCGGGCCCGATTTCCAAAACGACGTCTTCCTTCCCGATTCCCGCGGCGGCGATAATCTTCTCAATCACGTGCCCGTCGATCAGAAAGTTCTGCCCGAATTTCTTCTGAAAATTGAAATTGTACCGTTGTAAAACCGCAATGGTTTCCTTCGGATCACTCAGATAAGCCATGCTCTTCCTCCGTGCGGGGACTTTGCTTCATTCCCCAGACAATGCCGCCGATTGTTGCGCAAAGAAGCGTGACAAATACGACCGCCATAATGACGCCGTAGGCGTAGCCCGCGCCCGGAATCCCGTGGGAGCGCACAAGGCTGTCGGTCACGAAAAGACTGACAATATACCCTGTAAGATAGCCCGCGATAATCAGCCACTGCTTCCGCATAATCGTCAGAATGATGGCAAGATAAGCTGCAAGCGCAGCTATTCCGCCGAAGCAGAGAAACGCCGCGAGTGTTACCGGATATTCCGAAAGATCGGCGCCGTAAACCCATCCGAGCACCGGGCAGCCGAGCAGGTACCCGCCGCCGATGATGACCAGATTGATTCCGAGAATGATCAGCCCCTGGCGGACCGCCGCCTTCACAAAGTCTCCCGCTTTCCTTTCATTCCACCAGACACCCATCTGCTTTACCATCGGCTTCGCAATCGGAAGGCAGACGGCATTGGTCACGAACACGGGAAGGAACAGAATGTTGAATACGGTCTGCGCCTCTTCCCCGAGAATCCGGTCAATGGAATACTTCGGCGCATTTACCAGATAGTTATAAAGAATCGCCCCCAAAAAGAGCGGAAAACAGACGAACAGAAGGCGAATCAGCCGGTTTGCGGCAAGCCCTCTTCGAACGTCGGCAAACTGTCCGAGAATCGTCCGGTTGCAGACAAGGAAGATTAAAAGTGCCGATGCCGTCATGCCCGCGGAAGCGGAAATCAAATCCTTCGAAAGCCCGTAGACGATGCAGAAAACAACCGTCGAAATGCTCACGCGAAGCGTGACCGACAGTGCCGCTGCATCAAGCCTTCCGCGCTTCTGAAACTCGCCGTGATATACATCCTCGATGCTTTCGGTCACGCGGTATGCCGCAAGAAGAAGCAAAACCGTCATGCGATACGGCGTCAGCCCGCGGACAATGCCGTACCCGAGACAGGCAAGAAGCATCAGAGCCGAAGTAACAAGACGGGAAGTATAATAGTCGGAAAAGCGATACTCACCTTTCACGTCGGAAACCTGGAATTCCCGCATGGAATAGGCGCTCAGGGCATAAAGCATCTGCGGAACCGTATAAAGAATCACGAACACGCCGCCGGCAAAATCCCCGCCGGCGCGCTTTACCGCCAGGAGCAGAACGGCAGACTGAAAACTGACCGCAAGTCCGGCGCAAAGGTTCCAGAAATAGATTCTTCGCGTAAGATTTTCCTTATTCCCGAATAAAATACGGTGAAGCATTGCTTACCGGCCCTCTTCCCTTTCCTTCAAGAAGTATTCCATAATCAGTCTGTAACCGTCATCATAGTAATTCTCCGCCGCGATGACCTCCTGTGTCTCCCAGCCCGTATCAGCCACTTCCTCAGCCGTATCGGAGTAGTTCTCTAACGGATGGCTGTCCGCCTCGTAGGCCTCCTGCGCCACTCTGGCTGCGTCTTCCTGATCGAGGAAAATCTGCTGCTCATCCAAGGTGTAATCCGGATCCTGCGCAAATTCCTCTTTTATGCGCTTCAATCCCTCTTCCAATCCGTAATCTTCTATCATGGCATTGATATATTTGCTCTCAACCGTGAAATAATAGTCCGCGCAGCCGGAATACACCATCAGAGGATCATCCGAAAGAATACAGGCAAGAATGCCCATGCATTCTCCTTCATTCTCCTTATAAAAGCCCTTATAATGCGCGGTCTCGTGCGCAATCATCGTATACCAGTAAAGATTGTCCACATATTTATTGTAAGTGATCTCCATCGTATAAGGGTACGTATAACCGCCGATGTACATCCACTCAAGCACATCCGAGCAAAGAGCCGCTTTCGGCTTGGAATAATAGCCCTTAAGACGGGGATAGCGGTCAGAAAGCTTCTTCACATTCCGGGCAATCACCTCATAAGCGGTTTTCTTATCCGGGTAGATGATTCGCCCGTCCGCATCGCGCGGGATGGCTTTCATTGCTTCCATGCACTTAATCCCGACCTGGATTCTCACATAGCGGTACTCCTGGGCGGTAAAGCCTCTGGTTCTGTCCTGATTCTTCTCCCCGAAAACGTGCCCGTTATACGGAATCCACCAATGGAACAGATAAGCCCACAGAAACAGAACCGCCACCACCAGAACGGATTTCATGTAAACGCGGTAAAATGTGTTCCTCTTTCCGGTCTTTTTACGGCATTTCCGCACAATCCACCGGATTCCGAACACTAAAGAAAGAATCACCGTCACCAAAACCAGCAGGGCGCAGAAATACATCAGTATTTCGCCGAAGGCAAATGGGAAGACGTTGAAGATTCTTCCGACAACCTGCTGAATTGCAGGAAATATATGGTCCACATACCAGTCATCAAAGCTCTTTATGAAGCTTAACGCAAAGAAAACACCCCAGACTGCCGCGACAACAAGGAGTATCTTCCAATACAAACCGACTTTTTTCGTCTCCTTTTCCATCTTCTTGCTCCCTCCAAACTTCCCCGCTCAATTCACAGACGGGGTCCCTGCTTCGACGAGGCGCTTTGCGGTGACCTCGGTAACCCGGATGACCTCTTCCTCCGTAATGCCCTTTAACTGCGCAATCTTTTTAACCACAAGCGGCAGCAGCGAGGAATCGTTCCGTTCTCCGCGGTGCGGCACCGGCGCCAGATACGGCGAATCGGTCTCGAGGACAAGCGCCTCAAGCGGAATCCGTTCCACGACCTCCGGCAGTTTCTTCGCGTTTTTAAAGGTCACGACCCCGCCGATTCCGAGCACATAACCCATCTTAACATATTCCTCGGCCATCTCCGGCGAATAGGCGTAACAATGAATGATGCCGCCGCGGAAGCTGCCTTCCGCCTTAGCGGCCTTTGTATGCTCCCGCATCATGTCCATCGTATCGGCAGCCGCATCCCGGGAATGAATGAATACCGGGTAGCGGAGTTCTCTCGCAAGCGCAAGCTGCATCGAAAAGCAGTTTTTCTGAATCTCTTTCGTGCGCTCTGCTTCGTTCGGGTCGAGCTCGTCCATATAAGCATAATCAAGCCCGATCTCACCGATTGCGATGATCCGTTCCTGCTTCGCCATCTGCCGAAGCTCCTCGATGCACGTTTCGTCAAAATC
>CADBTG010000006.1 GCA_902797475.1 uncultured Lachnospiraceae bacterium
GATGAGGTGTCCCCCGGCGTTTTGCAAGAAGCTCCGGTAAGAAGCAGCAGCACTACTTCCCTCTTCCGAGCCGCTCGACTCTTGCGTACATCTTCCCCTTCCGGCTCGTTCCGGTAATCTCCCGAAACGTAAGCCGTCCGTAGCCGCGCACGGTCACCTGCTCGTCCTTTTTCAGCATGCGGCTGTTATTCTCGCAAAGCCTGCCGTTAAGAAATACTAGCTGCCTGCGAAACAGTTCATTCACTTCGTTTCGGGACAGGTTAAAGCCCTTCGCGATAATCCCGTCGATGCGTTCCGAAGCGATGGAAAGGCTTAATTCCTCCGGCGCTCCGACCGCCACCTCCGGGAGGGTTTCAACCTGCTTACAGACAACAGAAGTATGGCGGATTCGTGTCAGATTTTCCGCAATGTATTCTACCATTGTAGAAAGACAAACAATGTATGCCTCGTTGTCTTTGAGGTAGATATCGCCGATCATTTCCCTCGTAATGCCGAGATTCATCACGGCGCCGAGGATGTCCCGGTGGCTTAAGTCATCGGCGAATTTCTGCATCAGCGGCTTTACGGAAAGAAACACGATCGGGAACGGCTCGTCATAGCCTAGCGTTTCCTCGTCTCCGAACCGCAAAACCAGTCTTTCCGCGGTCTCGGTCCCGCCGTAAAGCGTGTAAGGGACAGGCGGAAGGGACGGCAGAACTGCATAAAAAGAAGCCAGCTCACCGATTCCGAGAAAACCGGTAAAGGCATACCGATTCTCCCGGTAACAGCGGTTCGCAAGCTCCGTAAAACGTTTTTTCAGGAATTCTTCATCCATGGCATCACCGGCAGGTCGAAAGGCTAGGCCTGGTTTTTCTTTGAATAAATAATAAGCGTGTCGCCCCGTTTGATCACGGTGGAACCGTTCGGGATTACGAGCTTTCCTCTTCTCTCTATTGAAACAATCAAATCGAGCTGCGAGATGTCAAGATCACGAATCCTCCGGTTCACCCACGGATGCTCCTCCTTGACCTCCACCTCCTGCAGATTGATGCTCTTCGCTCCTTCATACCGCTTTGCGGCAAATACGAGCACGTCGCCGGTCAGAAGCTTCGTGCTGCCTTCCGGAATGATTTCCTCTTCGTTTCCGCCGTCTCCGCGGAGGATGACCGCCAGAAGAAGCTGCGGCGGGAAGACGATATCCTTTACCATCTTGCCGCTCCATGCATGTCCGGTGTTAATCTGCGACGTGACAAATCTGAGCTGGCGCACCTCGGACTCGTCCGTATAACGTTTCACCTTTTGGTATTGTTCGACGAATCCGGCGCTGATGATACCGGTCGGCACCGCTACCATTCCGACGCCGAGGAAGGAAATGATCATGGACATGATTTTGCCGCCCGTCGTAATCGGGGCGATGTCGCCGTAACCGATTGTCAGGATCGTAGAAGCCGCCCACCAGATGCCTGAGAAAGCGTTTTTGAACACGCCGGGCTGTGCCTCATTTTCCAGACTGTACATGCAAAGCGATGCGGCAATCATCAGGATCAGAATCATGATTAAGGACGAGAAAAGCTGCTTTCTCTTCTCTTTCAATACGTCGGTGATGACGTTGAACGCATCGTATTTGGCATTAATCTTAAAGAGCCGGAAGATTCGGATAACTCGGAACATCCGAAACGCGACCGCGCCTGCCGGAAATACGATCGGCAGGTAAGTCGGAAGGATTGAAAGCAGGTCAATCAAACCGTAGAAGGATATCATGAAGGCAAACTTCGCGCCCCAGAACGACTTCTGCGGGAACAGGTAGGACGCGGTCCACAGACGCAGCAGGTACTCGATCGTAAAGATAATGACCGTGACCCACTCAATCACATTCACAACCGTTTTGTAATCCGCAGAGACATCAAACGTCGCGAACAGAGTCACAAACAGGTTCAGGAAAATGACGACCACAATGAAAATATCGAATGCACGACTTAAGAAGTCATCATTTGACCCGATTTGAATGATATGAAAAATTCGTTTTTTCGTCTTCTCCATAACGTTAACTCCAATCCGATTAACCCGAATCCGCTAACCTTCTGCCTTCTCCTCCGCCGCTTCGCGCTGCTTTTTCGAGCCGCCGCATGCAATCAATAAAAGAATCAGGTAATACGCCGCCATGACTCCGAGAGCGACAAATGTCATCACCGCCGATTTCGGAGCGAGGCCAATCAAAACGAGAAGGGGCGCTCCGAGAAGAATGGCAAAACTCGAGCCGATGACGAGGTTGTTGGCTGCCGGTGTTTCAAGCTGCGGGTCGACCTCGCGAAGCAGCAATACGCCGGAGCTGATCGTTCCGGTCATCATGCCGTACATCGATACAAGCCCTTCGTAATAGTATTCGGGGTAGATTCGCTTGCTGACGAACTTCAGATGCAAAAGCGTCACGGTCGCACCGGCTGCTGCCATAAGCGCGAACGGAACCCACAGTCCGGACAGATCCTCAATGTTAATCGAGGCAATTCCGGCGATGATCATGATGTCAAATGCCAGGCCGGAAATGCGGCTTAACAAATAATTATTCTGGTACTGTTTCTCCATTACGCGAAGCTTCTTAAGGCTCTTTAAGAACACTCTCGCGGCGATGGCGAGACCCGAACCGATCATGAAATTGAAGCCCCACAGAAGGCCGTTAATCGTCTTTCCGGCTCCTTCGCTGATTGCGCTGATGCCGGAAGTGATTCCCCAGGTCACAAGATAGGTAACAAGATAAACGGCAATGACAAGGGCAAATTGCATCGAAAGCCTGTCGAGAGATTCCGCAATCGGCATCTCGTCCTTATCCTGGAAGCGGTCAACTGTTACGGAACCGTCCACGATCTCGCGGTCAATCTTTTGAATCTTGCCCTTCTTTAAAAGCCGGTTCATATACCATACACCGACAATGCAGGCCGAAAGGTATCCGGCCGCGGCGATGGCAAGTCCGAAGGAACGTCCGCCGGCAAAGCCCCAGTCCGTCTGGTACACGCCGCCGGTATTGTTGGCCTGTCCGGGACCCTGCCCGTATCCGAGCGGCAACAGGATTCCGGCTGCTTTAAACAGCTTGGGCATTACCGTATACGCAAGCGAAAGCGAAATGACAAGACCGCAAACGCCCTGAATCATATAAGAACTTACGATGGCGGCGCCGGAACGAAGTCCGACCCGGTTCACCGACTGTCTTTCTGATTTTTCGGGAATGCGCAATGACATCGCAATGAATCCGATAGCGATTCCGTGATAAGTCAGTCCCTCAAGAAACGCTCCGTCAAGAAAGGTTACGGAAAAGCCCTTATCAAGCACAATCTTGATCACCAAAAGCAACAGGCCGCCGAGCACTGCCGTCGGCATCATGCTCTTACGAATAAAGCGAAACCTTCTTCGCAGGAGGTTGGCCACAAGAATCGTTGCCGCGATGATTCCCATCTGGGCAATCGGATTCCAAAGGGCATAGTTGGCGGCTGAATAGTCTACTGTAGACACTGCATCATTCCTCTTTTCAAATATATTGTTACCGCGCTGTTTCAGGCGCAGTTACATTTTCCAGGGTCTTTTACTGTTGTTGCGTCTTTTAAACGGTGTTACATTTTCCCGGATTCCTTTACGAATTCATACAAATATCGATATTTCAAGGCATTGAACCCGATATCACCCTTTATGTCGAACTGTTCATTGTTCTCTTCAAGGATCAGATTCACGCTGTTTCGGGAATAAACCGCAAGGCCGAACAGGTCCTCGGGCTTTAAGTATCTTTCATAAGGCTTCCTGTCGGAAGCGGGGGAAACCAGTCTTCTGCGGTTGGTCTTTCCTTCATCAACGAGCAGGGCGTGAACACCCTCGGAGGTTGCGGTTATCTCATACCAATACTGCTTTCCGGGCCTGTGATTTGATCCGATCAGCCGAATCGAAACCGTATCCGTAAACGGCTCGAGCTGCTTTTCTTCATATCGTTTCTTCAGCGCCGCCTTCTGTTCGGCATCCCAGTCGCGAAGGTTTCGCTTCACGCCGTCGGAGCAGTTCAGATAGCCGAACCGGTCATAGGAAGCCGTGAAGCCGCACTCACACCGCACTTCGTCATCGGTGCTGTGAAACGAATTGAAGCGGCGGCAGACCGGGCAGTAAAACAGAGTGCTTTCGATGCCGAGCGTTAGCTTCTTGCCTTCATACGGAATCATCTTCTCATCCTGAACGGCATACGCATCTTCGTAAAGGTCTCTCTTAATGGCCTCATTCATCTGCTCGTCGGACATATTCTTCAGTTCTTCCGGCTTATAGATGTGCACGAGATGTCCGGTAATCTTTCCTTTTCGGGCCTTTACGCTGAATCGCGGCTGGCTCAGAAAGCCGCCTTCAAAACGATACGTGATCAGCGAGGCACCGGCCGCTTTGGCCAGCTTTCCGGTCGCCGGCGGAATCTCTCCGGTCACACCGTTGAAGGAGCGGTTTCCTTCCGCAAAAAGGCACACATTTGACCCTTTTTTGAGCGTTTTTATGATTTCCATGGCCGACTTCGTGCCGGTCTTACCTTTTGTATGAATAATCGGATGGAAGATGTGCATCAGAAGCTTTGTCAGAAAGCCCTTTCGCATGACATGTTCACTCGCCACAAAATACAGCTGCTTCTTCGTCGCAATCCCGACAAGCGCCGGGTCAAGCTCCATATTGTGATTGGCGAGCAAAAGGTACGGCCCCTCGACATCCGCCAGACTGTCATATGTATATCCGAACTTCCTTACGAAAAATCCGGTCAGTGACCAATGCAGAAATGCAAACCACCTTTTATGCCGCCGCATCGCGCGCCTCTCACGGCGCTCTTCTTTCTTCTTTTGCGCGGCGCGCTTCGCCTTAGCCTTGCTCTGATCGTCCTGTTTCGCCGCCAGACCGGTTTTGCCATTCAACTCTGTTTCGTCCTGTTGCTTCGCCGTCCGGCCGGCCCTGACATCTTGTTCTGTATCTTTCGGCACTTTTCTACCCTTCTCCGCCCGTTATGGTACGGCGCGTTCATAGTCAACCTTAATAATACCGAAATTGCTCCCAAAAGTAAAGGGAAAACACGGCTTCAATTCAAATGAAAATACAAAAAAGTTGTAAAAACGAATCTCCGGCGTGTCTGCGCCTTTCCTGCATGTTGCCTGGTTTCCTGCTGCTCCTGATTTCGGCGGGAACGTGGTACTTTGCTACTCCCCCTCCCCACATTCCCCACACTTTATCTTCCCTTTTTCTGACAAATGTGATACAATACATTTCGGTGCGCTGACGCACTGCCAAATGAAACCAAAGGAGTCCACAAAGTATGGAAGAAAGAAGA
>CADBTG010000007.1 GCA_902797475.1 uncultured Lachnospiraceae bacterium
AATAAATCCTGTAATTACCCGACAACGCCAGAAGTGCAAACATATAGAGACAGTTGTCGTAGTATCTGCGCTCGCCCTTTCGAAGCGGCTGATTCCAGAACCATTCCACCCATTTTTTCGCGGTTTCGAAATCACTTCCCGGCTCCGTGCTGTACGGCACGGAAAGCGCGCTTTGCGCCATCGTGGCGAGAAGCCCCAAAGGATGCAGCACCGGGCGTTCAATCGGCGTGCCGTCGATTTCATAGGAACAGCGGACGGCCTCAAGATCGGTTCCGAAGAACTTCATCATCCGAAGCGGCACCGCGAGTTGCCCGCAATCGTCGCCGAACCATTCCGCATCGAGACCGATGTTCGCAGCCGTACGGTAAGCGTCGCTGAAGAACGAGCCGAAGTATCCCCAAGGCAGCTTCTTCGTCATCGGCGTGCCGTCGAAATTCGCATATTCGCTGTTCAGACCGGTCACGGGGTGGCAGGCCTTCGCAAGATACTCGCGGCTGACCTGTGCGGCGCGTTTGAAGAACGTTCTGTCTTCCTCGTAAGCCCATTCGGCAAACAATTCATAGAAATGCGGCAAATGATACGAAGGATCCGTGAAAGGGCTTCCCGGAACGAACAGAATCTGTCCGTTCTCGTGATTCCACATCGGAAAACCTTTTCGCCCGTTCTCTCCCTTATGAAGGCAGGCACGGAGGATTTCCTTTGCCTGCTTACTGTATTCGAAGATGCCCTCGCCGTCTCCCCATCTGTGTGAAGCAAAGAACAAAGCCATTGCGAAAAACTCCTCGCCGTCCGGAGCGGGGCCGTAGGCATTTTTCTTACCGTCCGTAGCACAGGACCAGGCGAAATAGCCCTCATTTTCCCCGGAATCCATATACATGTAAGTCTTCGCCCACTTCCAGATGCGGTCGAATTCTTCCTTTTTGTTCATCTGGACACACATCATCATGCCGTAGGACATGCCCTCGGTTCTGGCATCATGATTGCCGGTATCCTCCAAATAGCCCATGTCATCGCCGGCCGTATGGAAGATCCTCTCTTCCTCATCATAGAAAAATGTGTCCCACACCTCTAAAAGGCGCTTCGTGATTTCTTCATCGGTCTTGCCGATTTCTTTCAGTACGTTTCTGTATTGTCCGCTTTGATAAGCACCCATGTTAAATCCTCTCTTATACAAAAAAGTCGGGGCATATTCTGCCCCGAAAACAGTTTATCGAGTGATGCTGTAAGCCGGGTTCTGTCGAGGATGATCATCTGTCTTGGTCATATGTTACCACATGACTCCTCCGTACCCTTCCGGCTACGGAACGCAACCCACCCGGAAACACGACGGGCCGCCGTATCGTTTCCTGTTCGGTCTTGCTGCGAAGTGGGGTTTACACAGCCTTCTCTGTTACCAGCGAAGCGGTAGTCTCTTACACTGCCATTCCACCCTTACCGCCCGAGGGCGGCGGTTTCTTTTCTGTTGCACTTTCCTTGGAGTCGCCTCCACCGGACGTTATCCGGCACTCTGCCCTGTGCAGCCCGGACTTTCCTCACCGGCTAAACCGGCGCGATCATCCGCATCACTCGATGGTACACTATAACATTTTCCGCGGGGAAAAGCAAGAGTCCACGAACGGAACTCTTCCGTGGCCTACGGGTAGTGCACGCATTTTAGTTCGCTTCGCGAAAGGCGTGCACTTCACAATAAGGGATCTCCCCGCAAGCGGGTCCCCCCTTATTGTCAAACGTCAAAACAGCTTCCCCCTACGAACTCGCGGGAGATGCTGTTGCGCGGAATCGCGTCGTCCGGGATGTTTAAGAAGTAGCTGAAGAACTTCAGAAGGCGTTTTGCCTCCACATATTCCGGACAGTCCTTCGGAATGCTGAACAGCAAAGGCTCCGCGTAAAGCTTCAGTACGGCCAGCTCGTAGATGGATGCGGAATTGAACATGTAATCCGCCTCTTCCTGGAACGGGAAAATGTAATTCTCTTCGCCGTTACGAACCGAGCTCCACATCTTAATCGTATCCTTTGCCTCGGTGCCTCTTGTTCTCGCGTCGCGCACGATGCGGCGGAGCAGTCTGCCGTCCGTTGTCGGAATGCGGTTGTGACGGTCAACGTTCAGCTCGGTCAGCGCGCTGATGTAAATCTTATATTTGCTCTCGGCGGGAAGCGAATGCGAAAGCTTGTCGTTCAGCCCGTGGATGCCCTCGATGACAAGGATGTCATCTGCGCCGAGCTGCATCGTGTTACCGCGGAATTCCTGCTTGCCGGTCTTGAAGTTGAAGGTCGGCATGCTGACCTTTTCCCCGTTAAGAAGCTGGAGCATCTGCTTATTGAAAAGCTCTACGTCCAGTGCCTCAAGACACTCGAAATTATAGGAACCGTCGGGGTTCTTCGGGCAGTGCTCCCGGTCGCAGTAGTAATTGTCAAGTCCGATCGGATGCGGCTTCATTCCGAGCGCTTTCAGCTGTACGGAAAGCCGGTACGAGAACGATGTCTTTCCGGAGGAGGAAGGTCCGGCAATCATAATGAACTTCTTGGTTCCGGCCTTCTTGATCTGAAGCGCCATATCCGCAATCTTCTGCTCCATCAGGGCTTCCTGAACCAGAATCAGTTCCTCGGTGCGGCCTGCGGCAATCAGTTCGTTCAGATCGCCGACGGTGTCAACCTCGAGGGATTTGCCCCATTTGTTCGCTTCCTGAAGCGTATCGTAAAGCTTCGGACGGTCAGACGGTTCGGCAGGCACGGTCGGGTTCTTCGGATCCGGAAGCATCAGAAGGAAGCCCTCCTTATAAGGAACCAGATCAAAGACAGTCAGGCAGCCCGTGGAAGCCGGCATAAAGCCGTAGAAATAGTCCGTATAGCCGGAAAGCACGTATACATTGGTCTTCGAATCGAGACGGTAGGACAGAAGCTTCACCTTGTCCTCCATGCCGACCTTTTCAAAAAGCTTGATGGCATTTCCCGTGTTCATGGACTTTTTCTCGATCATCTTGTCTTCTTTCACAAGGTCGTTCATCTCCTTGCGAAGAGTTTCGAGAAATTCCGTGCTGATCGACTTGCGGCCGATGATTTCGCAATAAATCCCCGAGCCGAGGCTGTGCTCGACGCGAAGGTTGTTGCACTCGTCCTGCCCGTACAGTCTGTACAGTGCGGCAAGCATCATGAAGATCAGGCCACGCTCATAGGTTTTATATCCGGGCGAAGTGTTGATGTCCAAAAACTCGATTTCGCTGTCCGCATAAAGCCGCTTGAACAGTTCCTTCAGTGAACCGTTCACCATCGCAAGAATCGGTGCATTTCCGCCGATTCCCATATCCCGGTAAATGCTTTCGATGGAAACGCCTTCCGGATAAGTTTTCGCAGTGCCGTTTACCGTTACGATAATATCACTCATATGCTTACTCCTCTTCTTTGTATTTGCCAAGGCAGAAAAGAATGCGGTTCATCTCTTCTTCCGCCCCTTCAAGCCTCTCTTTGGCGCTTGGCTTATCGCTTTTCGTAAGTGTCTCGATCAGCTTCGCCCGTTTCTGTTCCTCTGTCTTCAGAAACTTCCGGTAAACCGGGTCCTTTTTCGCGGGAAGAATTCTTCCGTACAGGTATTCCGCCTCATTGTACGGCTGTTCTTCCGTCCCCGGTTCGCAGGAAAATGCGACGTAGTATTTGCCGTCTTCAAAGCACGACCTTTCATCCGTAATCCGAAAGCCGAGCTCGTGAACCTTCTTTCTTACAAGGTCCGGGTCGGATTGGGGCTGGAGCACCATCTGTCCGCAATTAAGAACGCATTCCCTTCCGCGTTCTAAGATGTCGCGCATCAGGATGCCGCCCATTCCGGCAATGACAATCCGGTCGGCTTCTTTGGGCTTCAGCTCGTCCATGCCGTCCGAGAGACGGGTTTCAATCTTTTGCCCCTGATGAAAGAAGCGGATGTTCTCCTTTGCGCTTGAAAGCGGTCCCTCCCGCAAGTCCATCGCGATGGCATGGGCCGCTTTATGCTCCCGCACGAGCCAGACAGACAGGTATCCGTGGTCGCAACCGATGTCGGCCACGGCATTTCCGGGCTTTACCATATCCGCAACGACCCGTAAACGTTTCGATAATCTCATAAGTTACTCCAGATAATCCCGAAGCTTGCGGCTTCTTGAAGGATGACGCAGCTTGCGGAGCGCCTTGGCTTCAATCTGGCGGATTCGCTCACGCGTTACGTCAAACTCCTTGCCGACTTCCTCGAGCGTGCGCTGCCTGCCGTCGTCCAGGCCGAAGCGGAGGCGGATGACCTTCTGCTCACGGTCGGAAAGCGTCTGCAGGACTTCATATAACTGTTCGCGAAGCATCGAATACGAAGCGGCGTCGGCCGGCATCGGAAGGTGTTCGTCCGGCAGGAAATCGCCGAGATGACTGTCCTCTTCCTCGCCGATCGGGGTCTCAAGTGATACGGGCTCCTGGGAAATCTTCTGAATTTCCAGAACACGCTCTACGGGGATGCGCATTTCCTTTGCAATCTCCTCGGGGCTCGGCTCACGGCCGTAATCCTGCAAAAGCTGCCTCTGCACGCGAATCAGACGGTTGATGGTCTCCACCATATGAACGGGGATTCGAATCGTTCTGGCCTGATCGGCAATGGCACGGGTGATGGCCTGCCGGATCCACCAGGTCGCGTAGGTACTGAACTTGTAGCCCTTGCGGTAGTCGAATTTTTCAACGGCCTTAATCAGGCCGAGGTTGCCTTCCTGAATGAGGTCCAAAAACTGCATGCCGCGCCCCACATAACGCTTGGCAATGCTGACAACAAGACGGAGGTTGGCTTCGGAAAGACGCTTCTTCGCGGCCTCGTCGCCCTTCTCCATGCGTTTTGAAAGCTCGATTTCCTCATCGGCCGAAAGAAGCGGAACCTTACCGATTTCCTTCAGATACATCCTGACGGGATCCTCGATGCTGACGCCCTCGGGAACCGACAAATCGAGCTCCTCCAGATTGTCAAGATTCTCAAGACTCTCCAGCGTTTCGAGATCCTCTCCGACAAGTTCGTCCTCATCGTCAAGAATCGGAATGTTGTCGAGCTCGGTCATCGTCTCCTCGCGGAGAATGTCGACACCGGTGCTCTCCAGATAGTCGTAAATGCGGTTCATGCTGCCCGGCTGAAGCTCAATGTCCTTGAAGAAATCGACGATTTCCTGATACTCCAGCACATTTTTCTTCTTTTTGGCAAATGCGGACAGCTCCTTCAGCCGTTCCTGGAAACGAAGCATGCCTTCGTCCTTCTTCTCGATCGGCTCAATGTCGGCAGCCTCCTCCTCAATTGCGGTCTCCACGAGTTCAGCGGACATGGAGCCTTCCGAATCTGCTTCGATTACAGGCGCCTGCTCCTTCTTCTCCTCGGTGTTAACCTCTTCAACCGGTACCGTCGCTTTCTTTCTTGCCATGGTAAATCCCCTTTCTGCAATGCTATTGCAACAGTTTTGCTTTTATCTTTCCGACTTCCTTCTTAAGCTGCATGTATTTCATCATGCCTGCGGAATCTCCGGCATGGCGGGCCTGCTTGCCTTTTCGGTCATAACTGTCCAAAAGGATGTATTCCGCGCACGCTGCAAACTCCTGCTTCGCGATATCGCTGCCCTGCTCGTCCGAACGCTGCACGAGCGTCGTTTCACAGATTTCCGCAGCCTCGGTCTGGTCTTCCTTTGACTCAAACCGGCTGATGATCGCTGCCGGATCGATGCGCCCCTTCTTATCGAACTGCTCGGCCATCTCCGCGGCAACCGTGCGGTAGACACCCTCCTCAAAATCGTCCGGACTCAGATACTCCCGAAGCTTACGGAACATCTCCGGGTCTTCCGCGCATCTTGTCAAAACGATTCGCTGCGACTTTCTAAGACGGTTGTCCTCTGCAGCCTTCTTTCTTTCGGGGGCGTACTCCTGTTTGTACGTCACATTTTCCGTCTTCTTAAACTCGGATGCGGCCCCGCGCTTGTTGACCATTGCCTTGAAGTCCTTAAAGTCCACATGATAGTCGCGGCAGAAGGCCTCCATGTAATTGGTCCTGGTCAGGTTGTCCTCGAACTCGAGAATCCGGTCCGCAACCGCCTCGTGGAAACGGGTTTTCTGCTGCGGCTCGTTCAGGTCGTAACCGGACTGAATGACCTTTACCTCGAAATCGAAGCTCGGCGAAGCATCGGCAATCCGCTTTTCGTATTCCTCCGTTCCAAGCGCCCGGATAAACTCGTCCGGGTCCTTATACGGCGCCATATTCAGAATGCGCGCCCGGATGCCGGCTTCCGCAAGAATCGGGATGGCCCGGACGGCCGCCTTCTGCCCGGCTCCGTCGCTGTCATACGTGATGATGACGTCCTTTGTGTAACGGGACAGAAGCCTTGCCTGAAGCCCCGTCAGCGAGGTTCCGAGCGATGCCACGGCGTTGTCAAAGCCTGCCTGATGCAGGGCGATGGTGTCCATATAGCCTTCGCACAGAAGCATGTACGGCTTTCGCGTCTTTCTCGCGAGGTGAAGCCCGTACAGGTTCCGGCTCTTATCGAAAATCGGCGTTTCCGGCGAGTTCAGGTACTTCGGGAGGGCGTCACCCATCACACGGCCGCCGAAGGCAATGACTTTGCCGGAAGCATCAAAAATCGGGAACATGACACGGTTGAAAAACTTGTCATTGACCCCTCTTCTTTCGTCAAATGTGAACAGCCCGGAATTGCTCAATAGCTCATCCTTGTATCCTTCCTCTTTCAGGTAGGAATACAGGTGGCCGTCGCTGTATCCGATGCCGAAGCCCTTCATCGTTTCGGGGCTTAACCCGCGCCCGATAATGTATTCCTTCGCGTACTTACCGTCTTCGGAATAGAATTTGCGGTAATAGTAGGTTGCAGCCTTCTTATACAGCTCAAGCAGCTCGGCTCGAAGATTTGCCTGCTTTCTCTGGGCATCGCTTACGGCAACCTTCGGAAGCGTCATCCCGGCGCGTTCCGCCAAAGCTTCCAGGGCTTCGGGAAATGACATGTTCTCGTACTCCATCAGGAACGTGAACACATTTCCCCCTTTGCCGCAACCGAAGCATTTATAGGTCTGCCGCGAAGGGCTGACGGAGAAGGAAGGCGTCTTTTCGCTGTGGAACGGACAAAGCCCCTGATAATTGGCGCCCGCCCGCTTCAAAGACACGTAGCTGCCGATGACGCTGACAATGTCATTCCGGCTCCGCACCTCTTCAATTGTGCTGTCTTCGTAGTACATCTAGTAAACTCCCCATGCTTTCGGTACCGTCAGATCCATGTACTTTGTCACGGCAAATTTGTCGGTCATTCCTGCCACATAATCCGCAACGACGCGCGCAAGCGATTCGCCGCGTTCCCTAAGCTCACGGTACTCTCCGGTCAGAACGTCCGGATTCTCGTAGTAATAATGGAACAGGTATTCTACCATGGCTTCCGCTTTATATTCTTCACCCTTTGCAACCGGGTTTGTATAAACATGTTCAAACATATACTGACGGAGGTCCCTCATCGCGCGCTCCATCTCGGAGGAGACCCGGATTTCCGGAAGGTCGATGCTCTCGGTGATGACATCGTGGATCATCGTATTCAGACGGTCTTTAAGAGAATGTCCGAGATAGTCGGTAAGTTCATTCGGAATA
>CADBTG010000008.1 GCA_902797475.1 uncultured Lachnospiraceae bacterium
TTAAGGAAAATATCATTACACAGAAATAAGGAGTATAAACCAATGAAGACTAAACTTACCAGATTGATTTTAACCGTTCTTCTCATTCTTACCGCGTCGGCACTTGCCGGTTGCGGAAAGAAGGAGGGAGAGAACGGAAAGAAAGTAATTAAGATTGAGACGAACGGCCGTCCGGCTCCGTTTATTGAGACGGTGGAAAATGAGGCCGATGCCCTCTACAAGACCAAAGACGGCGTATATCTTACCGGATATGACATTGCCGTACTCGTTGAACTTTTCAAATTGCCCGAGTTCGCCGACTATGAGCTGGATCTTGCAGTAAGCTCCAACTCCCTGGTAGACACGCAGCAGGGCGTAATCGACGCAACGGTTAATAACTGGAGCTACAACAAGGAGCGCGCAGAGTCCTTCCTGTTCTCCTTCCCTTACACCAAGTCCAGATACACGATCACTTCTGCAAAAGGAACTTCCATCAGCTCGTTTGAGGAACTTGCCGAGTCCGGTCTGAAGATTTACGGCGGAGCCGGCGGCAACACGACCAATGCGATTGAGCGTTGGAACGACGCCCGCAAGGCAGGAGAGAAGAAGATCGTTCTTGAGTACACGAGCGCAGACATTACCGTACAGCTGCAGGAAGCAATTGAAGGAAAGGTAGCACTGATCCATGACCAGCCGGTTATCTTGAAGTATAAGCAGGCATATCCGACCCAGTTCGAAAGCCTCAACATCACCGTTCTTTCCGATGAGGAAACCGCAACAAATATTACCGCAAACAACACGTCCCACATTCTTTTCGGTAAGACCGGTTCTCACGCAAAGGAATACCAAAAGCTGATTTCCGAGGGTATCAAGACACTCTATGAGAACGGCAAACTTGCAGAACTCGGAAAGATCTGGATTGCAGACAAGCTCGGGGACGAGTCCGTAAACGTTTTGCCGCTTGCGTCGGATCTGACCTATCTCAACTAAACATAAGCAGGAGGACAGGCCGTTATGGACACAAAATTTTCCGACTATTTCAGCGTGAAGCTCATGTGGTCGAGAATCCCGTATCTTGTAAAGAAGATTCCGATCACACTCGAGCTTGCGGGGCTGGCATTCCTGGTTTCGATCGTCATCGGACTGCTGATTGCCGTGATCCGCTATAAAAAAGTGAAGATTCTGAGCCCGATTGCCACGGCCTTCCTCTCTTTGATGCGCGGCACGCCGATGCTGATTCAGCTGTATGTCGCATACTACGGCATACCGGCAATTCTTCGAATCTTCAATTCCTGGGGAGCGAATATCGATGTAAACGTCATCCCCAAAATGGTTTATGCTTTCTTCGCCCTCGGACTCTATCAGGCGGCATTCACAAGTGAGACCTTCCGCGCCGCTTTGGAGTCCGTAGACAAGGGCGAGATTGAAGCCGCAACGGCGATGGGCATGACCTACGGTCAGGTGCTTCGCAGAATCATTGTTCCGGAGGCGCTCGAGAATGCGCTTCCCGGAATATGCAACTCCGTGATCGGTCTTGTGAAGGGTACCTCCCTCGCCTCGACCTGCGGAATCATTGAAATTACGTATCAGAACCAGATCCTGGCCGGCCGCGACTACCGTTATTTGGAGGGTTATGTCGCCCTGGCAATCATTTACTGGATCATTACCATCATCTTAGAAAAGATCTTCAAGCTGGTTGAGAAGAAATTCCGGATTCCGGAGCAGCCCAAAACGGTAGAGGAGGTGTGACAAATGGCGATTCTTGAGCTTAAAGACATCCATAAAAGCTTTCAGGACAACGTAGTTCTTGACGGAATCAATCTTTCCGTCAACAAAGGCGACATTGTCGGAATCGTCGGCCCCTCGGGTACCGGCAAATCGACACTTTTACGTTCCATCAACCTCCTCGAAAGACCGGAGCAGGGCGAGATCCGCTTTGAGGATATTACGTTAAACCTTCCGCTTAAGGGAAAGGAACGAAAAAGCGTAACGGCGCTTCGTAAGAGAATCGGAATGGTATTCCAGAAGTTCTATCTGTTTGAGCATAAAACGGCTCTGCAAAATGTCATGGAAGGCCTGATTACCGTCCAAAAGAAGCCCAAAAAGGAGACCGAGCAGATTGCTCTTGATGCCCTCGAAAAGGTCGGGCTTAAGGCATGGAAGAACCATTATCCGAAGCATATGTCCGGCGGTCAGCAGCCGCGCGTGGCGATCGCGAGAACGCTTGCCATGAAGCCGGATATCATTTTACTCGACGAGCCTACATCGGCGCTCGATCCCGAGCTTGTAACGGAGGTCCTGACGACGATCAAGGCCATTGCCGAGCAGGGATACACGATGCTTCTTGTATCGCACGAGATGGACTTTGTAAGCAAGATTTCAAACCGGGTACTGTTTCTGGACGGCGGAAAGATCATCGAAGACGGAACGCCCGAGGAAGTATTCCGCCATCCGAAGAGCGACCGCGCGAAGGAATTCTTCGACAAGATGAACAAACTGAAGGAGCCCGAATTCTTCATTTAAGGGAGCAGCCATGAGCATTCGATTTACAAACGAACTGTATCCGTGCGACCGGGAACGGATTGACGCACTGTACGGCAGGGAAGGAAGCTATGACCTGTTTGAAAGAAGCTATGCGCATGTCCTTGCCTATGAGGAAAATGTGCTGCTCGGTGCGGTCCGCGCCGTAAGCGAGGGCGTCGAAACGGTTTTGGTCGTGGACCTCAGGACAGAAAAGGTTCCCGGTGAAGACGTCGAGAAGATCGCATTAGGGCTTCTTACCGAGCTTGAAACAAAGCTTCGCGGCCGCAGGGTGATGCTTTACGGCGAAAGAGAGCAGCTTGCGCTTTTGGAAAAGGCCGGATACGGGCGTTGCAAAAACGCCTGGACATTATTCCGGGAAGGCTTTCCGGAACAGGATTTTCTTCCGCCCGGATACCGGTTCGAGAGCGAGTTTCTCCCAAAGCCCGGGGCAGCTTCAAAAAAAGAGGACAGAAAAGCGGAAAATGCGACGAAGACGATTTCGTATCCGGGAAGCCGTGCGCAGGCAACGGATTCGGAAATCAATGAGCTGCTTACGAAGGCTTTCTTCGGAAGACCGCATGACATCAATAAGACCGCAAAGGCTTTCGCCGCAAGTTCCTATGTGGCAACGGCTTATGACGGAGATAAGCTTGTCGGCGTCGCAAGAGCCGTGGCCGACGGAGGCCGCTATGCAACGATTCTGAATGTGGCCGTGGACCCGGAATACCAGGGACTTTCCATCGGAAAGAACATGCTGTTGGAACTCTCCGGACGGATCACCGAGCCGACAGTCGTTCTCAACACACATCCGGGAGCGGTCGGATTTTACAACAGAATCCGTGAATACCGCAGGAACCGTTACGTTTTTGAAAAATACATCCAGGAGGAGGGCGAGCCGGAACGGCCGGCCAATCCGGAATTTCGAATCCATATGTTCACACCCGCCGGGTATCGTTTCCCGGACGAATATGAAACAGGAAAGGAAAAGCAATGAGCATTCGGGTCAGTAAGGAACGGCTGCTTGGCCGTTTTGCCGGGTTTGTTACAATCGACAGCGAAACCTTCCGGGAACGTGAGCTCGGTGAGCTCATCGTGAAAGAACTGCGCGAACTCGGCCTGACTGTTCGGACGGATCTGACTTCTGCGGAGTTTTTAAAGAAGCATCCGGAAAGTTACCCGAATATTTACGCAACCCTTCCGGGAAATGCGGACGGAGAGCCCGTGCTTTTATCGGCTCATCTGGATACCGTCAGCCCCGGCAAAGGAAAGCGTGCCGTATTTCATGATGACGGCACCGTGACTTCGGACGGCTCGACCGTGCTCGGAGCAGACGATCTGAGCGGGCTTACGGCCATCTTAGAGGCATTGACGGTCATAAAGGAGCAGAACCTTCCGCATCCCGAAATCGGGGTTCTGATTACCTCGGCGGAGGAGGCATTTTGCGAAGGTTCCCGTGCTCTTGATTTTACTTCCGTGACGCAGAAAAAAGCATATGTGCTGGATTTGAACGGATCGGTCGGGACAGCGGCAGTCGCTGCGCCGACGATTTATTCTTTTTCGGTTACCATTACCGGAAAGGCCGCTCATGCCGGCTTCTCCCCGGAGCTCGGGGTAAATGCGATCTCGATTGCCGCAAAGGCGCTTGTGCGGATTCCGGTCGGCAGGCTGGATTCCGTGAGCACCGTCAATTTCGGAACGATTCACGGAGGCACGCAGAATAACGTTGTACCCGATTCGGTCACGATTACCGGAGAGGTCAGAAGCCTTGAACACGAAAGAGCAAGCGAACTGCTCCATGCAATTGCCGAACACTTTCGGGAAGCTGCAGAAGAGAAAGGCGGAAAGACCGAGTTCTCGGCTGTGGAGCATGTCCGTGCCTATCGGGTTGACGAACGAAGCACGACCGTACGGCACTTTCAA
>CADBTG010000009.1 GCA_902797475.1 uncultured Lachnospiraceae bacterium
AACCAGCACCAGCCCTTTGCTCGTCTGCCAAATCAGACGCAGGCTTTTATGCATTGAACTTTCTCTTTTGCGATAGCGGCGATTATCCATGATCAGTGAATCTCCCCCGATGGTGTTTTTGGAAAATACGAACAAAATTATACCATAAATAAGCTGAAAATGATAGTTTTTTTTATTTCTCCCTTATGCTATACTGTAACCGTGTACGGAGCCGCAAGGAGCGGAACCGAATGAATATAAAGAGAGGCACATTTATGGCAAATGTAACATTTGACAGTTCGTTCGCATCGGCATTCCTTAGAAAGGATGAGATTGCGCAGATTAAGACCGCTGCGGAAGCGGCTAAAAAGGAACTGGTGGAAAGATCCGGAGCAGGTAATGATTTCCTCGGATGGATTGACCTTCCGGTAGCATATGATCGCGAAGAGCTTGCCCGCATTAAGAAGGCAGCAGCCAAGATTCAGAGTGATTCCGAAGTACTTCTGGTAATCGGCATCGGCGGTTCCTATCTCGGCGCAAGAGCTGCTATCGAGTTCCTGCGTCACAGCTTTTACAACAGCGTTTCGAAGGAGATTCGCAAGACTCCCGAGATTTATTATGTCGGCAACAGCATCAGCTCGACTTACATTGCACATCTGAAGCAGGTTATCGGCGACCGTGATTTCTCAATTAACATGATCAGCAAATCCGGCACCACGACCGAGCCGGCTGTCGCTTTCCGCGTATTTAAGAAGATGCTGATCGACAAGTACGGACGTGAGGAAGCCAACAAGAGAATTTATGCAACAACCGACAAGGCAAGAGGTGCCCTTAAGAAGGTTGCTACCGAGGAAGGCTATGAGAGCTTTGTTGTTCCGGACGATGTATGATGACGTTTCTCCGTTCTGACTGCAGTCGGTCTTCTTCCGATTGCCGTAAGCGGCGCGGATGTGGATCAGCTTCTTGCAGGTGCTGCGGCAATGCGTGAGCGCTGCCTGAACGATGCTTATGAGGAGAACGACGCGATGCAGTACGCGGCGGTCCGCAATATCCTTTACCGCAAAGGCAAGGCCGTTGAGGTGCTTGCAAACTACGAGCCTTCACTGCATTTCGTGTCCGAATGGTGGAAACAGCTTTACGGTGAGTCCGAGGGCAAGGACCAGAAGGGTATCTTCCCGGCAAGCGTTGATTTGACGACAGATCTGCATTCGATGGGCCAGTTCATCCAGGACGGCGCACGGATTCTGTTTGAGACTGTAATCGAACTTACGAAGAGCACCGAAGAGATTGTTCTTGAGGCGGAGCCGGTAGACCTTGACGGCATGAATTACCTCGCCGGCAAGACCGTTGATTTTGTAAACAAGAGCGCCATGAAGGGAACGCAGCTCGCCCATGTGGACGGCGGCGTGCCGAACCTTCTGATTCGTCTTCCCGAGCAGAATGAGTTCTGCCTCGGACAGTTGTTCTACTTCTTTGAATTTGCCTGCGGCGTGAGCGGTTACATGCTCGGCGTGAACCCGTTCAACCAGCCCGGTGTTGAGAGCTACAAGAAAAACATGTTCGCACTTCTCGGAAAGCCCGGCTATGAAGAGATGCGTGCGGACCTTTTAAAGAGACTGTAAGCCGGCATTGCCCGGAAAGACCGGTCCGTCGGCGGAAAGGGGTCAATATGTATCAGTTTAATGCGGAACAGGCTGTAAAAGAAACCGTTGCGTGGATTCGCGACTTTTTCGAAAAGAACGGCAAAGGCTGTAACGCCGTGCTCGGAATCTCCGGAGGAAAGGACAGCACCGTGGCAGCGGCACTTTGCGTGGAAGCACTCGGCAAGGACCGTGTCATCGGAGTTCTGATGCCGAACGGCGAGCAGGCCGATATCGACTGCTCTTATCAGATTTGCAAACACCTCGGAATCCGGCATTATGTCGTGAATATCAAGGATTGTTTCGACGGTCTGAAAAATGCAATCGAAGGCCAAATGGACATCTCCGAGCAGACTGTTGTCAACATGGCACCCCGTATCCGTATGACAACCGTTTATGCGGTTTCACAGAGCAACAACGGCCGCGTTGTGAACACCTGTAACCTCTCCGAAGACTGGGTCGGATATTCGACCAGATACGGTGATTCCGTGGGAGACTTCAGCCCGCTGTCGCATTTTACAGTGCAGGAGGTAAAGGCAATCGGACGTTTCCTCAAGGTGCCGATTAATCTTGTCGACAAGACACCTTCGGACGGGCTGTGCGGCAAGACCGACGAGGACAACCTCGGATTTACCTACGCAGAGCTTGACCGCTACATTCGGACCGGCGAGATCGAGAACGAGGAGCACAAGGCTCTGATCGACCGCAAGCACAAACTGAATCTTTTCAAGTTAAAACTCATGCCGTCCTTTGACATGGGAATCCCGGTAGCCATTCCGGAGGAATAAGGCGACAAAAAAGGCGTCCTCAAATGAGGGCGCCTTAACTGTTATATCAGGTCATTCTTTTTCATGTCCGACGGAGAACAGACCGAGAACGCCGCCGCAGACACCGCCTACGATGTGGCCGAGCTGGGAAACGTTGTCCTGTTGGAAGGAATCCACAATCTGCCCGCCGATGAAGATGATGCAGATGATGACAAATGTGATCGGGATCTCGCCGCTCTTCACATTCGAAATGGACGAGAGGATGATCAGCATGAAAACGATGCCGCTCGCACCGAGAAGGGCGATGCCCGGGAAGAAGATGGCATGAATGATTGCCGTCACGACAATCGTAATCAGCATCATTTCCATTAACATCTTGCTGCCGTATTTTTCTTCGACCAAAGGACCCAGCAAAAGAATATAGGTCATATTGCCGGCAAAATGTGCCCAGCCTGCATGCCCGAAAGCATACCCGACGGCCCGCACATAGGTCATGGGATTCAGCAAACTGCTTCGGTAAGTACAGAAAACATTTGCTGTGGACAAGCCACCTGTCAGGCGGTCCAGTAAAAGAGCGATGCCGCAGATTGCGACAAAGCCGAGCGTAACCGGAGCATTTAATCTGAAGCGGGAGAAGAATTTCTTCATCGCGAAAACCTCCTTTTAACTTTCAATAATCTGATGATATCATATAACAGGCTGAAATGTCAATAGAATTTACGCGGAAGAAGGCAACTCATTCTTCGGGAAGCTCTTTTCCACCCTGCCGGGACAAATGTGACATTTTCCACAAAAACAGAGACTACAATTTGTAGACGTTGGCAATTGACACTTGGAGACTACAGATGTTAGA
>CADBTG010000010.1 GCA_902797475.1 uncultured Lachnospiraceae bacterium
AATACGGCGCACCGGAGGATGTTATACAAGTCTTTTTCCTTCCTGCTGAGGCAGGCCGCCGGAATGTTCTTTTCCCAACGCACCGGATTCTTGATTACCTGTTTTCCTTCCTGTTCTTTTTGCCGTAAAATCCCGAAAAAGGCATACCTGTGGGCGGATTCTGGCTTCAGGGATGCCCCGCGGCCTGTCGCAACCAGTCAAACATAATAGAGGAAGCGAAGTTCACCCCCAAAGCAAAAAAGACCGGCCTGGTGGCCGGTCTTTTGGGTAATTTACTTATTTGGATTTGGTCTTTACGTCACGCTGGAACTCAAGGTAGCCTACTTTGCCGTCCTTGCCGTCCAGGGTAACTCTGATCTTGTTGGTTACTTTGTACAGATGATCCTTCTTGCCTGCTGCGAAGTCCTTGATCTCCTTTTCCTTGAAAGGAAGCTTTGCTGCTTTCGCTGCTTTCTCAAGCTCGTCGGAGGTAATGCCATTGATCTTCTGGCCGTTAATCAGAACCTCAATGCCGTCGGCAGTGGAGTTCGGATAATACCAAAGGGTATAGAAGGACAGGTCACTTCCGTTTGCGGAATTAAAGTTTCCGAGCCAGCCGCGCAGACCGGTCAGTTTTGCAGTACCGTCGCTTTCCTTAATGCCGATGTAATAAGCGGTCAGCTGGTTAATGGTCTTTCCGGGAAGGGTAGGATTCTTCTCGTAAATCTTACCTTTGCTGTCGCAAAGCACAAAGCCCAGTTTATTCAGTTCTTTAACGGAAACAGACGGGCTGAATTCCTTGCCGTTTACGGAAATCTTCGGCTTGTAAGCAAAAAGAACCGTGTAAGCAAAGTATCCGGCAGCTGCCAGGATGATAATCACCCAAATGATAAAGGAGCCGCCCTTCTTTTTCTGCTTTCCGCCGACTTCCGGAACACTGTAGTTCACCGGAGCAGAAGCAACCAAATCATTTACAGCCTGGGATGCAGCATTTGCCGTATCGGTTGTAGCATCAGCAGCAGCGTCAACGGTGTTTTCAACGGCATTTGTGACATTTTCCGCAGCATCATTGACTGCGTCGTTAACCTTATTCAGTTCGTCGTCCATATGATACACCTCTCTCTTATTTTATTCCTGCCTTTTAACTGATTACTCATCAGTTAGAGAAAGTATACAATACCATGATAGAAAATGCAACAAAACCTTTTCGTTTCGGGTAAATAATATTTTCGCCCGATTGTTGCACGGCTCTTCTGCAGCGTTGCACCGCTCCGGGCACGAAGTCAGATTGGCTCCAAAATGTTTTTTTATTCGAAAACGACGCGGTTTCTGCCGCTCTCCTTGGCGGTGTAGAGAAAACCGTCCGCAACGCTCACATTTTCCTCAATCGTCTTCGCCGGATCGAACTGACAGCAGCCGAAACTCATTGTGATTCCGATGATGTTGCCGTCCGCATTGACGGTCTCTTCCATCAGCGCGACACGGATTTTTTCGGTTCTTTCGATGCATTCCGCAAGCGTGGTTTCCTCCATCAGCATGATGAATTCCTCGCCGCCCCAGCGGTAGCATTCGTCCTTCTCCGTGCATGCCTTCGCAATGACCGAAGCGACGTGGGAAAGGACATCGTCTCCCGCGTTATGGCCGTATGTATCGTTAATCCGTTTGAACTTGTCAATGTCGCCCATGAACATCGAAAGCGGGCGCCCGCTTGCAAGCGATTTGGCGAACCTTCGTGAAAAATCGCTGTAGAAGCCCATCCGGTTCTTTAATTTGGTCAGCCTGTCGTGATGGGATTCCTCCAAAAACGTCTCGCTCTCAAGCGCGATTCCGCACATCATGGCGGGGACCGAAAGCTTCCGGACATCTTCTGTCTCGTCAAAGCCCGTGCCGTCGAGTTTGTTAATGATCTGGAAGGCGCCGATGAAATCGCCGTTAATGTCGGCGACCGGCATCACAAGAACGGACTTCGTCACGTAGCCGGTCTCCCGGTCCACGGAAGAATTGAAATCCGGATCATGATAAGGATCGTTCGTGACGACGACACGCTTTTCCTTGATGGCTTTTCCGACAAGACCGGTGTGATCGGGAATGATGATGCGGTCCACGCCCGTCGCCGAGGTGGTCCAAAGCTCATGCCGGTGCCGGTCCCATTTCCAAAAGCTTGCGCGGTCGGCGTGCGTCAGCATCCTTCCGAGCTCCGTGACATAGTGAAACAGCGTCGCGTGATCGCTCGGTTTTGCCGCGCACATCTCCCGATAAAGCTTATCGCCGATACCAAAAACCTGATCTAACAGAGATTTGTTGTCGTCCATCCGTCCGCCTCCGAAAGTACCCATTTGCACCATTATAGCATTGATCAGCTGCAAATGCTACTGATTCAGTGCGTAATAACGTCCTTTCATCGCCATCAGTTCCTCATGGCTTCCCTGTTCCGCGATTCCCTTGTCGGAAATGTACAGAATGCGGTCCGCACTGCGAATGGTCGAAAGTCTGTGTGCTACCATGAACGAGGTCTTGCCCGCGAGCAGTTTCTTAAGCGCCTTCTGAATCAGCGCCTCGGTCTCCGTATCGATGGAGCTCGTCGCCTCATCGAGAATGACAACCGAAGGATTCTTCAGAATGATTCTGGCAAATGACAGGAGCTGCTTCTCGCCTGCGGAAAGTCCCGCGCCGCGCTCCTCCAGTTCATGCTGATAGCCGTCCGTAAACCGCTCGATGAACCCGTTTGCGTAAATCCGCTTCGCTGCCTCAATGCACTCCTCGTCCGTTGCATCCGGGCGTCCGTAGCGGATATTTTCCATAATCGTACCCTTGAAGATGAACGGCTCCTGCATCAAAACGCCGACCTCTTTACGAAGCGAGTTCAGCGTAACCTCGCGGACATCGTGGTCGTCGATCAGAACGCTGCCCTCCCGCACATCATAGAAACGCGTCAGCATGTTGATGACCGTCGTCTTGCCCGCACCGGTCGGGCCTACAAGCGCAATCGTTTCACCCGGTTTCACGTGCAGATCGAAGTGCTCGAGAATGTTGACGCCCTCGTCGTAGGCAAATGTGACGTCGTTGAAATCCACTTTTCCGGCAACCTCGGAAAGCTCCGAGCAGTCCTTCTCATCGTGGATTTCCACGGGGTAATCGATCGTATCGAAAACCTGCTCGAGGTTCGAGCTGACCTGTGCAAGCTGCTGAATCAGAATCGCAATCATCGTAAGCGGTCCGCTGAACTGCGACATATAGCTGGTAAATGCCACAACAAGTCCCGCATCCACATAAGCCGACCCCTTCAGAATCATCGAAAGCGCGAGCCCGTAAAGGCACATGGTTCCGAGGTTCCAGAAGGTTTCGACAATCGGCGTATTCAGCTCATTTCTGCGGAAGATACGAAGCCACTGCTTTACGCATCCGTCATGAATCTCGCGGTAAATCTGCTCGCTGCTCTCGGTACGGTTGTAGCTCTTCACAATCTTCTCGCCCATGATCGTCTCGACG
>CADBTG010000011.1 GCA_902797475.1 uncultured Lachnospiraceae bacterium
CCCTCTTCGTGGTGGGAACTCTCGGGGCGGATGCCCATCTGCTCAAGCGTGAGACAAATCTCACGACGGATATTCTCGCCGCGGTCTTCGGGCGCAATATCCATATATCCGGCTTTATCGTAAGGCACGCCGTTCGGACGGCCTTTCTCATCCAGTTCGAAGAGGTAGAATTCCTGCTCGGCGCCGAAACGGAACGAATATCCTGCGTCTGCGGCATCCTTGACGGCCTTCTTCAAAATGCTTCTTGTATCACACTCAAACGGCGTTCCGTCCGGGTAAGAAATGTTACAGAACATGCGGACAACGCGTCCGTGCTCAGGTCTCCACGGAAGCGGTGTAAGCGTGTCTGCTTCCGGATGAAGAATCAGATCCGAATGCGTCTCGTCACCGAAGCCGGCAATTGCGGAAGCGTCAAATGCGACACCGTAGGCAAATGCCCGCGGCAACTCCTCCGCCAAAACGGAAATGTTCTTCTGCCTGCCGAATACATCGCAAAACGCAAGCCTGATGAACTTGACATCCTCCTCTGCCACATACTGCAGCACTTCTTTCTCCGAAAAATTCATAACATCCTCCCTGCTCTCGCCCGCTATACGTGCAGGCCTTTATAAACCCCTATACCGGCGGATGGAGCCGCCGGTAATCATTCAGTTCGCAACATACAGTTGTTTGTAAGGATTCTTGCTCTCGGGCGTTACAACCGTGAACGGGGCGTTCATGACCTTTTCCTCGTCACAGCCGAACAGCTTGCAATATTCCTTTACATATCCGCGGATTTCCTTGAGATCCGCTACATCCGCCGGTCTGGCGGATACCTGCTTCGGGAACGTGATTCCCTTTCCGTCGGTCCGAAGGAACATTTTGCCGCCGTGCATTCCCGTGCATGGGAAATTTCCGACGATTCTGCCGCCCTTAAGACCTAAGACAACGATGACACCGCCCGCCTGGTATTCCCCGAGAAAGCTTCCTGCGGAGCCTCCGATGACCATCACCGGAATCTTATCCTGATAAGCTTTCATATGAATGCCTGCACGGTATCCGGCATTGTCTCTTACGAAGATTCTGCCGCCTCTCATCGCGTAGCCTGCCGCGTCGCCGATGTTGCCGTTCACGACAATCCGTCCGGCATTCATCGTATCGCCGACCGCATCCTGCGCGTTCCCGAGAACCGTAATCTCCGCACCGTTCAGATAGGCCCCGAGCGCATTGCCCGGCACACCTTCGAGCGTAATCTTTTTATCCGACATTCCGGCTGCAAGAAACCGCTGCCCCAGGCAGCCCGTCAGTTTGCACGAGCCGGTCGCTTCACGAAGCTTTTCGTTTACTTCCCGGTATCCGAGATTTCTTACATCGACTTTCATTATACAGTACCTCCGAACTTTTTTCTACGGGAATCTGCGGAAAATACGATGGAACCTGCCTTTTCCGTCACGGCATCGAAATTGATCTCACTGAGCGGCGTCTTCTCACGGACAAGCGCGGTATAAATGCCGGCGCGGTCCGTCTCGCCGATCAGCATGTAGCCGCCGAGCTTTCCGTCCTTCACGAAGAACCGCTTCAGCACGTCTCCGTGTCTGATTTCCTTCCGTTCTCCGTCGTAGGCGCCGGCCGACATGATATGAAGCCCGAAGAATCCGATAGAGTTCATCGGGATTCCCGTGTCAAATGTGACCGTTCCGCCCGCCATGTTGATGCCTGCCGTTCTGCCCTGCATATATGCGTTCGGGAGAATGGCCAGAACGCGGTTTGCATCAATCGAGGCGTCGTAGCCCTCCGCGCAGTCACCTGCGGCATATATATCTTCTATGGATGTTTTCTGTTCGTCATTCACGACGATACCGCGGTTCACGGTACCGCCGATTTCTTTGATCAGCCCGATGTTGGCCCGGACACCGACGGCAAGCACCAGAATGTCGAATTCGACCTCGGCGCCGCTCTTCATGAAGGCTTTGCTGCCTTCAAACTTTGCCACGCTGTCTGAGAGCAGGAAGCTGATGCCGTGTGCCTCAAGGTGCTTCTGCACAATGGC
>CADBTG010000012.1 GCA_902797475.1 uncultured Lachnospiraceae bacterium
CCGCTGATGTAATACTTCAGAATATCGCTCGGTGCGAGCTGGGAATCCAGGCCTATGATGGTTGACTGATGATTGTGATCATGGTACACATCGGAAAGCCAGCTTGCCCACTCAATCAGCTGAATCTCCATGTTGATTCCGACCTTCTTCAGCTGGGAAGCGATAACTTCCGCCGTCTGCACATGGTATGTGTAGTTGGACGGAACGGAGCAGGTGAAGGTGAACCCGTCGGGATATCCGGCTTCCTTCAAAAGCTGCTTGGCTTTCTCGGGGTCATACGGGTAAGCATTGACGCTGTCCTCGTTAAAGTAAGCCGTGAAGCCTGCGTATACGCCGCTTCCGATCTTCTTGCCCTTGCCGTCGTTCAGAATCGCGAGAATCTCATCCTTATCGATTGCGTAATTGACCGCCTGACGGACTTCCTTCTTATCAAAGGGCTTCACCTTGTTGTTCAGGAACAGGCCCTGAACGAGGCTCATCTCGCCGACTTCGATATAGTATTTGTCCTTTAACTGTGCGGCCTGGTCGGCTGTCAGGTACGGGAAGATGTCAATCTCGCCTGCCTGCAGCTTCAGGAATGCGGCATCCGTGCTCTCGGAGATGGAAAATGTCACCTTCTCAAGGCTCGCTGCCTTGCCGTAATAGTTGTCGTTCCGCTCCATGACAAGGCCGCTCATGGGCGTATAGGAAACGAACTTGAAGGGGCCTGTTCCGACGGGCTTCGTCTTCTGCTCCGTGTAGTCGCAGGGAACGATGCTTGCCGTGAAGTACCCGATCAGCTCGGTGTTGCCTTCCTGCAAAGTAACAACAACAGTGTCTTTGTCATTCTCCTTTGCGGATGTGATGTCGGAAATAACAGAAAAAGCGGCCAAAACCTGGACCTCCGGATCGGAAGTCGTAAGCTTGCCCGCGACACGTTTAAGGGAATAAACTACATCCTCTGCAGTAAGCTTCTTTCCGTTGTGGAAGGTCACATCGCTTCGAAGCACGAAGGTATATGTCTTTCCGTCGTCGGAAATGCGGTAGCTTTCCGCTACTGCAGGAACGAGATTGCCTGCCGGGTCCGATTTCACCAGACCTTCGAACAGGTTATACAAAACTTCCTTAGTTCCTGCCGCTACTGCTTTATGCGGGTCAAGACTGTCTAAATCCTGTGTTATTCCGACCACCACCGCTCCGCCGTTTTTCCCGTCCTTTGTGCCGTCTTTCTTACATCCGGAAAGTGCAGCCGCAGCTACGGTAAGGAGAAGAACCGTGAAAAGAAATCTCTTCATATGTCCTCCTTCGGCATCTTGTGATGCTCTTATAAGATTTACAAGCGTATCATATCACATTTTCCCCGGAATGCAAGACTTTTCGCCCGGGCACGGGGAAAATGTGAAAAAAGAGTTGCTTTCTTGAACGATTTCGGAAAATGTGATAGGATAGATTTGATTGGGGGCATTTTTATGAAACGTGCTTATTTATTGCTATTATTACTGTGCATCCTGCTTCTTGTTTCTTGTTCGGGCGAGGCGGCTTTACCCGAAGCCGGAACAAACAGACCGAAGCGCACGCCGACTGCGACCGCGGTTCCGACCGAAACGCCGACCCCGACGTATGTGCCGACGCCGAGCGAGGTTCCGACTGAGACGCCGACGCCGGATGCCCCGAAGAAGCTTGATGCGGGCGCCGTCGGCCTTAAGAAAGAGGATATCGTCAATTATTACTGCCGCATCGGACTGACAAGCGAGTATACGAACGGCAACGTCATCGATTATGTGCGGAAGTGGCAGAAGCCCATTGTTTATATTATCGAAGGAACGCCGAATCCGGATGATCTTGCCCTGATTGAGAGGCTCGTCACGGAGCTCAATCAGGTTTACGGCTTCCCGGGCATGTATCCCGCGGATGAATCCGATGATTCCGTCAACTTCACGATGCGTTTTTTGGATTATGAAGAGTATACGTCTGCTTCGCTTGCCGCCATCGGCGACGGCTACACGGACGGTTACAGCTCCATCTGGTTTCGAGGCGGTGAAATCACGGATGCCGAAATCGGTGTCTGCAACGACCTGAGCAGGACCAATAAGAACCATGTCATTCTCGAAGAAATCATTCAGGCCCTCGGGCTTCAGAACGATACGTACGATTATCCGGAAAGCCTTTTCTACCAGGGCTACAACGAACCGCAGTGGCCGTGCGAACTGGATTGGTTTTTAATCCGGTTCCTGTATCATCCGGAGCTTGCCCCGATGATGAAGGAGCCCCTCGTCCGCATGACGGCGGAACTGATCATTACGGAATAAAGAAATTCGAAAGGAATCATTATGCAGAATATTACCGGCAAACAGACGGCTCTTGAAGACGATGCCGAAATTTATAAAAGAGGCGCGGATCGGCCCGACAACAAAACCGAAAAGCAGACCTGGAGCGAATTAAGCGCGAAGGGCAAATGGTCGTATTTTTGCACCTATTATCTGGCTAAGATTCTTATCATTCTTGCCATCGGCGCTCTTGTCGTATACGGCCTGTACTCCGCCCTGAAGCCGAAGCCGAAGGATGTCGCGTATATCGTAGTCCTGGACAACACCCTCGACGCTGTTGCCCTGCAGGAATTCTTCGACGATGCCGTTGTGGAAATGGGCTATGAAAAAGGCAAAGCCGAAATCTTCTGCGACACCCGCCTTTCCGGTTCCCAGAATTCCCTTACCGACATGTCAACCCTGTCGACCTATATTGTGGCCGGCACGCTGGACATTCTGATTGCCGATGAGAAGGGACTTCGCCGCTATGCCGAGAACAGCATGCTGGTCGATCTCGAAACGCTTCCCGATGACATCAAAGCTGCCATCCCCGAGGAGGACCGCTACATCTACCATTTCGTTCCGAACAGGGACTCCGCCAAAGATGCCGTGGAGCGTGATATCTTCCTCGGAATCCGCTTAGATAACACACAGCTGATCAAGGATGTCAAGTTCACCACGCGCGAAACCGATTACATCCTGACTCTCATTCCGACCGGCGACGGCGTCAAGAACGGAAACGCCTACGGCGTAATCCGTGCCATCCTCGGAATCCCGCAGGTGAAATAAAGCTTCTCAACTGAGACAAATGCAACAAAAAACCGGGCATAACCTGCCCGGTTTTCTTATGTTCTTCTTACTTCTTCGTAATGTATCCGAGGGCGACAAGCGTCTCTGCGGAAAGAATTGCTCCGCCGGCGGCGCCGCGCTTCGTGTTGTGAGAGAGTCCGACGAACTTCCAGTCGTAAACCTTATCCTCACGAAGACGTCCGGCCGAAACGGCCATGCCGCCTTCGAGGTCGCGGTCCAGAGCGGCCTGCGGACGGTTGTCCTCTTCGAAGTAGTGAATGAACTGCTTCGGAGCGCTCGGAAGCTCTAACTCCTGCGGAAGTCCCTTGAAGCTTGCCCACTTCTCAAGAATCTGCTCCTTCGTGGGCTTCTTCTTAAACTTTACGAATACGGCAGCCGTATGCCCGTCACTTACGGGAACGCGGATGCACTGCGTCGTGATGACCGGTCCTTCAGCCTTGACAATCTGGCCGTTCTCAATCTTACCCCAGATGCGAAGAGGCTCCTGCTCGCTCTTCTCTTCCTCCCCGCCGATGTACGGAATGACATTGTCAATCATCTCCGGCCAATCCTTGAAGGTCTTGCCTGCGCCGGAAATTGCCTGGTATGTCGTCGCTACAATCTCATAAGGCTCGAACTCGCGAAGCGCATGCAGCATAGGCGTGTAGCTCTGAATCGAGCAGTTCGGCTTAACGGCCACAAAGCCCTTCGTCGTTCCGAGACGCTTTCTCTGGAACGGAATGATGTCATAGTGCTGCGGGTTCAGTTCCGGAACTACCATCGGAACATCGGGCGTCCAGCGGTGTGCGCTGTTGTTCGAAACAACGGGCGTCTCGGTCTTAGCGTAAGCATCCTCGATGGCGCGGATTTCGTCCTTCGTCATATCGACTGCGGAAAATACGAAGTCGACTTCTGCTGCCACGGCCTCCACCTCGTTTACGTTGCGGACAACAAGCTTCGCAACGCGCTCCGGCATCGGATCCGTCATCTTCCAGCGGTCACCGACTGCTTCCGCATAGGTCTTGCCTGCGCTTCTCGGGCTTGCGGCAACCATCGTTACCGTAAACCACGGATGGTTCTCCAAAAGGGAAATGAATCTCTGCCCTACCATACCCGTAGCGCCGAGGATTCCGACTTTAAATTTTTCTTTAACTTCAACTGCCATATCGGCCTCCCTGCTGCGGAATTACTTCTCTCAACCCCGCAATGTGTATTTCTGTGGCGGACATTTGTCCGCGAACTTGCCTTATTCTATACCATGTAAGAGGAAAATGCAAGTCCTTTTTTCATTTTTCATAAAGTTTTTTTAATATGCCGAAACAATATCACTGTAATAGGTCATCATTGTCATGATCATGACGTTCATCGCTTCGTCCATATCGTATACAGCGGCGGCGTCACGGAAATCATCAAACGAGCAGTCGATGATTTCAAACTGCGTCTGTCCGTCCTCGTCCAAATCGGCGATCAGGAAGAATTCATATCCGGGGAACGTGATACTGATGCTCGCGAGCCGCTGCGTGCTGTAGTAATTCTCCGGATCTTCCGGCTCGAAATAGCAGAAGAACCGGTCGGTCGAATCAAAGCCGAAGAAGACCGCATATGCATTCGATTCTTCCTGCTCGGCTTCACGGTCTCCGGCGCCTTTGAATTCCACGTTCTGGGCCTTCAGGAATGCGGCCAGATCTTCATAGGACATGGTGCCGAGCCCCTCGACAACGCCGCGCATAACGTAACGGTAACGTTCCGAACGGCTGAAATGCCAGGTGTCTTCGTAAACCAGTCCTTCCGGTGCTTTGGGCGCCGGCGTGTAGGAGCCGTACGCGCCAACCATCTCCGGAACGAACCGCTCCGGATGTTCTTCGATTTCATACGTCAGGCTGACCTCACCGGTCGCGTAAGGGGCAAGATATCCGGTATTGAACCATAGTTCGATACCGTCATCCGTAGCAACCCAGCCGACCGTTCCGTCCGTGATTGCCTTACGGACAAGTTCCTTCCAGTTATCCCAGAAGCCTTCAGGCTCCGCCATGATCTCGAGTGCCTCGATTGCGTCGTCAGCCAGGCCTTCGCAATCCTTAATCAGCGCCCCGAGTGCCAGTCTCTCACCGTTCTGAGAGTTAAAGCTGTAACCCGTCCGGTATTCATACGGATGCGCTCCGCCGATATAAGTATCATCATCTCTCTCATATGCGAAAACCTTGGAGTCGTTTCTGTGCACCCGGATTATGTTATGTTCATACCATCTTTCATTGAATTCGCCGTTCACGGTCTCAAACATGGCGCCCGCATCGTCGCGAACCTTAAAATTCTGCCGATAGGTGTAAAGATTCTGCGCTCTGACAGCTTTCGCGAGGTTTTCATATTCGTACTCGGTGATGTAAAGGTAATCGATCTCCGAATCGAAGGCCGGCCCCTCACCCGTGAATTTTTCCGAATAGCGGTCACAGCCGTCGCCGTGTGCGACAACATAGTTCGGGCCTTCCTTCACATCCGGCACCGGCATTTTGTCCGCAACAGGCGTAGGTGTCACGGTGATCTCGGGCGTGGGCTCCTCCGTCGGTACAGGCGTAGGCGTCTCAGGCTCACCGGTCGGCACCTCGCTGGGCGTCACCACTTCACTGGGCGTAGGCGTCGACTTTCCTTTTCCGACGCGGTTTTTGCCCTCTTTCGCGCTTTCGTCTTCCGAACCGCATGCCGTGAGGCAAACCGCCAAAACAATTGTCAGGACCAGACAAAGTAATCTCTTCATCGTTTTCTCCTTCCGCGCAATTCGAGTGTTTCGCATTTTCCTTTAATAGAGTTCCGGATAATACAGATAAAAGCCCTGAAGAAGCACCGCAAGGGCCTCTTCGATATTGACAAATGAGACCGTTCTCTGCGAAGGAAGTCCGTCCTTCTGCGGGAAGGACCGGTCCACCACATCGTATTCCACCGTGCTTGTGTGATAGTTGTCCGTCACAAGCAGAAAGCCGTCCAGCTTAAACGGCAGGACATATAACAGGGAAAGCGTCTGCACACCTGTCGGATCGTTCTCGTTTTTCGGCCAGAACATCAGCTGGATTTTATCTCCGTTCATCGGATCGTAAAATGAGATGTTGGGCTGTACTTCTTCTGCCTCGCCGGGGGCAACGAACGTATAGGAAAGATCCGTCATATCAAGACTGAGTGTGCATTCGTCATACGTCATGGTCCCGACGCCGGCAATCAGTTTCAGCAGAATTTCCTCGTAAATCGGGGTCTGCGCCTCCTTCGGGTCGGCCTTATCCTCACGTTCCTTCAACATGCCGTCGGCATAGGCTCCGACATACTGCTCCGCGAAAAGCTCCGGATGTTCGGCAACCTTCAGCGTCCCTTTGTAAAGTTCCGTAAGGTCGTCGGTCATGTATTCCATTTCAATCCAGTATTCGATTCCTTCGTCGGCATATACCCATCCGTAATGACGGAAGCCGAACAGCTGTGTGAAAACATTGTCCCAGGAATCAAGCAGGACGTTTTTATTTCCGTATTCCGCTTCGATGCCCGCGCGCATGGCTTCCTGCAACACATCGGTATCCTTAATGACATCCGTGATGTCGAGCAGCTCGCCGGTTTTGGTATCGAACGAGTAACCCGTCAGATCCTCCGTCGCAACGACGCCGTTAAATTCGCTGAGGCTTCTCGTGTAGGAGAATACCGCGGAATCGTTTCGGAACGCCTTGATTCTGTCGCGATAATACCAGCCCTTGTCAAACCGCTCCTCCTGTACGGAAAGGAGCTTCAGGATTTCATCCTGATAATACGCTCCGGACTCATTGTGCCGGTTGTTTTCTTCCTTCATCCGGGCGGCAAGGTCCGGATATCCGTCCTCCGTCAGATAGATGAAATCAATCTCCGAAGTGAACGCCGGCAGATTGGGGCTTATATAGGTATCCGCATAAGCCGTTCCGTCCATGGTCGTTCCGATTGCAAAAAGCGGTCCCTCCGTAAGCTCCGTATGCGGAAGCTTCGCGGTGTCCGGCGTCGGCATCGGCGTAATCTCCTTTGTCGGCTCCGGGGTTGCCGTGTTTTCGGGCGTTGCCGTCAGAGTGCCTGTCGGCGCTTCGGTCACCCTCCCGTTCCCCTTTTCCTGTTCCTTCTTTTCTTCTTTGCATCCGACAAGGCATACAGCCATCGCCAGAATCAAAAGAAGCGCAATTCGTCTTTTCATATCATCCTCCTGTAACGCACTCAGTTCTCATATCGGGATACGAACTGCCGGAGCAACTCCTCAAGCTCCGTAAAACTTCCTATCTCATTCGACCTTCTTCGAAGCGATGCCGAATCGGGATACCCTGAAAAATACCATGCCACATGACTTCTCATCGCGGGCATTGCGCGTTTCTCCCCGATTCGTTCAATCTCCATCCGCGCATGCTTAAGCGCGGTTTCCGCAACGGTCCGGACATCCGGTCTTTCCGGAACCGGTTTGCCCGAAAAGGCGGCTTTACACTGCTCGAAGATCCACGGGTTTCCTCTTGCCGCACGCGCGATCATGACACAGTCGACGCCGGTTTCCCGCTTCATTGCAAGTGCCTTTTCGGCACTGTCGACGTCTCCGCTTCCGATGACCGGAATCGATACCGCCTCCTTGACCTTCCGAATGCAGTCCCAGTCGGCCTTACCGGCATAAAACTCTCCGCGGAGTCTTCCGTGAACGGCAACGGCCGAGGCACCGGCCGCTTCGCAGGCCTTTGCAACCTCCGTCGCATTTTCCACGGAAAAGCCCTTCCGGATTTTGACGGTCACGGGCTTCGGCTGCGCCTTCACCATCGCATCCACAATCTGAAAAATAAGAGAAGGGTCTTTCATCAAAGCCGAACCTTCTCCGTTATTTACCACCTTCGGGACGGGGCAGCCCATGTTGATATCGAAAAAATCGAATTCCCGGTCGGAAAGATACGCCGCCTGCTCCGCCATGATTGCAGGGTCGCATCCGAACAGCTGCAGGGCAACCGGGTGCTCCCCGGGCACCGTCTGAAGCAGCTCTTCGGTATTCCGGTTTCGGTACATGACGCCCTTGGCGCTGACCATTTCCGTATACAGAAGACCCGCTCCGTGCTCCTTGCAGATAAGCCGGAACGGGAGGTCCGTAATGCCGGCCATCGGCCCGAGCGCCGTGTCCGTTTCAATTGTCACATTTCCGATGCGAAAACTCATGCCTTGTCCTTCCGCCTGCTTTGTTTCGCATAAATGATCTGCAATCCCTTCAACGTCAGGTCGGGATCGTAAACGTCAATCATATCCGTTTCCGCAGAAACGATTCTGCCGAGGCCGCCGGTCGCAACAACCTTCATTTCGGTGAGACCGGCCTCCTCCTTTACCTTTTTAATGATATATTCCGTCTGTCCGATGCAACCGTACACAAGACCGGCCTGCATGCTCGAAATCGTGTCGCGCGCAAGGATGCTCTTCGGCTTCTCAATCGCGATTTCGGGAAGCTTCGCGGTCTCATTCCACAAGGCATTCGCGCAGATGCGGATGCCGGGGCTCGTGATGCCGGTCTCAAAGATGCAGCCGGGAAGCACGAGGTCATATGTTGTCGCGGTGCCGAAGTCGATGACCATTACCGGCGAGCCGTACAGTTCATATCCTGCCACGCAGTCGACGACGCGGTCCGCGCCGAGTTCCTTCGGGTTGGCCATGTTGATGCGAAGCCCGGTCTTCATGCCTGCCTCAATCACAATCGGGGTTTTGTTCAGGTATTTGATGATTCCCGAATTCAGGGAATGCATGATTCCGGGAACAACAGACGCAATAATGACGTCCGCAAGACCGTCCGGATCAAAACCGGAGCCCGAAAGAAGCGAACGGATCCATACGCCGAATTCGTCGCTCGTTCTCTGCATCTTCGTCGTCATGCGGAAGGTTTTCAAAATCTCCTCGCCGCGGAAGATTCCGAACGTAATATTCGTATTTCCCACATCGATTCCGAGTAAAATGTCCTTTTTCATGCTTCTGCCTCCGGGTCAAGTCCGAGAAAGAATACCTTAAAGTACAGCTCTAAGGATTCCCACAGTTCCTGTTCTTCGTTCCGAATCTTCTTAATCTCGAGTGCGCTTCCGATTTCGTCGAACGCGGGATCGCCTTCGTTCGCCGAAACGTTGAAAAGAAGCGTTCCTTCCTCGTCGAATTCAAGCATCAGTCTTCCGCCGACCTTCTCGGTAAAGAACACGCAGATAATCTTCAGTCGGTCCTTTACGTCCTTGGGAAGATTCTCGAAATCCGGATTCAGGTAGAACAGTTTTTCATATGCGCTTGCTCCGCAGAGCACAACCTTATCCTGATACATTACGAGAGCTCCTCCTCGGAAAGCGTAGCAAACATAACCGCCTTAATTGTATGCATGCGGTTCTCCGCCTCGTCAAATACCTTGCTGTAGTTCGATTCGAATACCTCGTCGGTGACTTCCATCTCGTTAAGACCGAACTTCTCACTGATGGTCTTGCCGATGCCGGTGTTCAGGTCATGGAAGCTCGGCAGACAGTGTAAGAAGATGGCATTTTCCGAAGCATTCTCCATGCACTTCATGTTAACCTGGTAAGGAAGCAGGTCATGGATTCTCTCGTTCCAAACCTCGTCCGGCTCACCCATCGATACCCATACGTCGGTCGAGATGACGTCGGCGCCCCTGGTTCCTTCCGTCACGTCTTCGGTAAATGTGAGCGTTGCCCCGGAAGCCTTTGCGTACTCTTCGCAGGTCTTTCTGAGATCTTCGTTCGGCCAGTATTTCTTCGGCGCGCAGCATACAAAATGCAGTCCGAGCTTGCTGCAAACGATCATCAGAGAGTTGCCGGTATTGTAGCGGGCGTCACCGAGATAGGCAAACTTAATGCCCTTCAGGTAACCGAAATGATCCCGAACGGTAAGCATGTCGGCAAGCATCTGCGTCGGATGATACTCGTTCGTCAGGCCGTTCCAAACCGGAACGCCCGAATCCTTCGCAAGCGTCTCCACAATCTCCTGACCGTAGCCGCGGTACTCGATGCCGTCGAACATTCTGCCGAGCACTCTCGCGGTGTCGGCAATGCTCTCCTTCTTTCCGATCTGGGATGCGGACGGATCCAGATAGGTCGTCCCCATTCCGAGGTCATGCGCGGCAACTTCAAACGAGCAGCGCGTTCTTGTGCTCGTCTTCTCGAAAATCAAAGCAATGTTCTTGCCTTCACAGCCGGAAACATGAATGCGCTTCCTCTTTCTGGCGCGAAGCTCCTCGGCAAGATCAAGAAGCCCGATGATCTCCTCGGGCGTAAAATCCTTAAGCGTTAAAAAAGATCTTCCTTTCAAATTCATGATATACATTCCTCCTGATTAATATTCCACTCTTTGAAGCGTCAGCCCGTGCGCCGGTGCCGTCGGCCCCGCAAGCGCCCTGTCCGCTCCGCCAAGAATTGATTTCATTTCACCCGGCTCGCGCTTGCCTTCTCCGATCTCCAAAAGCGTCCCGGTCAGAATCCTGACCATGTTCGGCAGGAATCCGTTTCCGGAAAATGCGATGGCAATCTCCGGGAAAGCCGTCTCCCCTTCCTTTCGGACCGTTTCGGAAAAGGTAATGTCATATATCGTACGAACCGTTGATTTCTTGTAGTGCCGGTTCCCGAGAAAGCTTCGGAAATCATGCTCGCCGATCAGGCATTCCGCGGCCTTTCTCATTGCCTTAAGGTCAAGTTCCTCCGGATGCCACAAAACATATTGGCGTCCGAAAACCGGTCGGAGCCTTCCCGTCACGATCCGATAGCAGTACGTCTTTCGCTTGGCGTTAAGCCTTGCGTGAAAGCGCGCATCGGTCATGCGGCAGTCGGTCACGACAATGTCCTTCGGCAGGAATGCGTTCATCTTCTCCATGACCTTATCAGGCCCGAGATCAGTGTCCGCCGCAAAGCTTGCAACCTGTCCGACGGCATGCACGCCCGCATCGGTCCGGCCGGAGCCCTGAACTTCAATCTCCTGCTCGAACAGCTTCGAAAGCATCGTCTCGACTCTGCCCTGAATCGTATTGTCCGTGTTTCCCTGCTTCTGCCAGCCGTCGTAACGGCTTCCGTCATACTGCAGCGTAATGCGAAAATGCTTCATTTCGGCTCCTTTTGGAAATAATAAGACATTTTACATCATAGCACATTCTCTGAAAAATGTGAAACTTTTTTAGATTTCGCCCCTTCATTCTTTACACTAAGGCCTAAAATCAGTATAATATAAAGAAGCTGCCGAAACGACATTGGTTTCGGAAATACCTGTTTCAAGGCGGTATTCATGGGAATCAAACGATACGAGAATCCTTATAAAGACCGACCCAAGAGGCACGAGATCAAAATCCTTCTTTCGTATCCGAAATACGTCGAACTGCGGGCAAGAGTCACCGGCATTCTGACGCCGGATCCGCACATGCCGGGCCCCGAAGGCTATCTGATTCGAAGCGTCTATATGGACACGCTTCGGGACGACGGTTATTACGAGAAGGACAGCGGCGTGCAGCATCGGGACAAATACCGGATGCGGGCCTATAACGGTGATGATTCGTTCATCGTTCTCGAAAACAAAGAAAAAATCGACGACCGCATCTGTAAGACATCCGTCCGGATTTCAAGAGCGGATTATGACGCGGTCCTGCAGGGCGATTTCTCGGTTTTCGAGAAGAGGGAGGAAGCGCTTCCACAGGAAATCCTTGCGCTCCACCGCGCGCACGGACTGACGCCGAAGGTCATCGTCGAGTACTACCGGGAGGCCTTCACGCATCCGCTTTCGATGGTGCGTGTGACATTTGACAGAATGGTGGCCGCCGGCATGAATACGCTTGACATGTTTGATGAGAAGCTTGTCACGTCCCCTGTTTTTGATAAGCGGGAGGTCATTCTCGAAATCAAATACGACGATGCTTTTCCGATGTATCTGAAGCAGCTGCTTCAAAACAACGGCATTCGTCTTGCGGTATCCAAATATGTCATTTGCCGCGATAAGTTAAAACAAAACTATATCTGTTTACAATAAAGGAGCCGATATGTCTGATTACATTACCGAAATCAAAAACCTGATGGGACAGGCCGATTCCCTGAGCAGCACGACGCCGGCGGAAATCATCGCGTGCCTGACCTTTACCATCATCTGTGCAGCCGTCATCTACTGCGTCTACCGTTTCTTCTACCGGGGCGCCAGCTACAGCGAAAACTTCGCCGTGCTTCTCGTATTGGTGACGCTGATTACCGCCATGATCATTCTGACCATCAGCTCAAGCGTGGCGCTTTCGCTCGGCACAATCGGTGCACTGAGCATCATCCGCTTCCGTTCGGCCGTGAAGGATCCCCTCGATGTGGGATTTCTGTTTTGGGCGGTTGTGGCAGGTCTGACGACTGGCTCCGGCATGGTTCCGTTCGCCCTGATCGGTTCCGCCTTCATCGCCGTCGTTTACATCCTGATGAACTTCATCCGCACCTCGAGAGGCACGTACCTGCTTGTCATCCGCTACGAGGACAAGGCGCAGGAAGAGGTTGATAAGAAGGTTGCCGAACTGAAGGGCAGACTGAAGAACAAGACACTTTACAAGAACGAAACCGAACTTACCGTGCAGATTCGTTTCCGCGGCACCGATACGGGCTTTTTAAAGGAGCTGCAGGCTGTTGACGGCGTCAGCAACACGGTATTGGTGGAGTTCACCGGTGAATAAAGGAATGCTTTTTGAAGATTACTTCCACGGAGGGAGACTATGAAGAAAAAGACACTGATTATCATATGCTCGGCGGTTCTGGTCGTCGGCATCATCATCGCCGCGGTGATTATCTTTAACAGAGAGAAGCCCGCAACGCCCCAGCCGGTTCCGCCCGGACAGCAGACCGAGCCGGACCGCGACGAGCCCGGGACAAAGGTGACGCCGCCTGTCGATTACGGCGATGAAGAGGACAAGTTCACATTTACCGATGAGATGGGCGATTTGATGTTCTCCCACAATCAGTACTTCTATGAAGAGGGCATCTACGTCCGCATCTATTCCCGTAACGGCGGAACCATCCGGTATACCGTTAACGGCGAGACGCCGACCGAGAAGTCTTCCGCCTATGCTCCCGGCAAGGGAATCTTTCTTGCCGCTTCCACGACGGATGACCCGAAGGTTCATACGATACACGCCAAGGCGTTTTATGAGGATGGTACCAGCTCCGACGAGCTGGTTCACAGCTATCTGATCGGGCGCGACGTAGCGAGCCGGTACGATAATCTGCTGATCTTCTGCATTTCCGGAAATCCTGCGGATCTGACAGGTTCGCCGAACGGCATCTTCTTCGGCAACAACTACGAGCTTCGCGGCAAAAAGAGCGAGCGTCCCGTTTACGTCGAAGTGCTGAACCGCTCCGGCGAGAAGATTACGGAGCAGAAACTCGGCGTCCGCATCAACGGCGGTTACAACCGTCAGTTCTCGCAGAAGTCCATGAAATTCTTTGCCCGTAAGAGCTACTCTCCGAACGAAGGCACGGCATATCTGAACTGCTTCAACCTTCTTGCGGAGGACGGCAGCCAGATTGTCCGCTATGACAAATTCGTGCTCCGCGCCAGCGGCAATGATTTCCGCTTTGCATTTGTCAGAGACGAGCTGAACCAGATGCTCGCAGCCGATGCCGGCTTCAGCGATTACGAACCGGTCTTCCCGGCTGTTGCTTACATGAACGGACAGTATTTCGGCTTCTATTGGCTCCACGGCGCTTATTGCGACGAGTTCTTCAAAAACCGTTACGGTGACAGCCCCGCAAGGAAGGCTGCGAACGGTGAAAAATGCGACGAGGGCGAATTCATTGTTCTCGCCGGAACCGATACCGAGAAAGAACTTGACGAAGAAGACGAAGACGAAGCAAAGATTGCCGAAGAGTTCAACAAGACCTACGAGGAATTCTCGAAGAAGGATCTCCGCAACGAGGCCGAATACCGCAAGCTCCGCGCGTGGATGGATGTGGAGAATTATCTCGATTACATGGCTTATAACATCTATCTGTGCAATCAGGACTGGCCGAACAACAACGTCCGCTGCTACCGTTATTTTCCGACAGCAGGCGAGTCCTTCGGCGAGGCTCCGTATGACGGACGGTGGAGATATCTCCTGCACGACATCGACTATACCTACGGTCTTTACGGACAGCAGGAAGTATTGAACTCCTATGATACGTTAAAACAGGTGCTTTCCTCTCCCGGTCCGCGCCGTTCCCCGCTTTTTGCAGCTTTGATGGAGCGTGCGGATTGCCGCGAGTACTTCATCCGGAAATCGCTTGACTACGGTGCCGGCGCGCTTTCCTACGGAAATGTTTGCGCGAAGCTTGACGCCGCAATAAGAAGCCGCGAAAAGGAAATGGATTACTACTACGCTTACCTGACGTCACTCGGAAAACCCGATGTTTCCTGGGTCAGAAAGAACCAGTACGCATCGAACCTTCAGTCCATCCGGGATTTCGCAGAGCGCAGAGCCGACCGTTCCGCCGATTATCTGAAATTCAACCTGAATCTGAAGGGTGAAAAGTATTGGATCAACGCTGTCGGTGCCGACGGCGCAAAGCTCGTAATCGGAAGCTTCACCGCCAAGGAAGGCGCCGGCGTCAACGGCGTATACTTCACCGATTACGCCGTGAAGGTATCCGCCGAATACAAACTCGGCAAAGCCTTCGATTATTGGGAAGTGAACGGCAATAAAGTGACGACCGAAACGCTGAGCATCACCAAAGCATCCCTCAAGGACGGCCGTGTTTCGATTGCGCTTCACGTAAAGGATGTTCCGGTTGACAAGGTTTTGATTTCGGAATTCTGCGCCCGCGATGACGATTCCGTTGTGCTCACGAACTATTCGACGTCGGACATCTCCTTAAAGGGCTACATCCTTTCCGACGGCACCTACGACTATCCTTTCGAGGACGGCGACGTGATCAAGGCCGGAGACAGCATTGTCATCTACGGCAACAACACCGACACCGATGCGGCATCCGAAAGGAAGGCCATCTTCAACCTTTCCGAGGGTGAGACCGTTATCTTGAAAAATGCCACCGGCACCGTCGTGGATTCCGCATACGTTCCGAATCCGCACACCGGTTTTTACTTTAAGAGAAACCTCTTCACAATGAAATTTGAAGAGGTTCCGCAAGGCAAAGACAATTAGATTTACAGAATCAGATAAACCGCTGAAATGAGAAGCTCCGCGACGCATGCCAGGCATGCCGGCACGGAGCTTTTCTTTTTTTCGGAGACATATTCCGCAAGGAAGCACACCGTGTCACACAGAACAACAAACGGCGCGTAAACCCTGCCGCATTTCTTATAAATGACCAGATACAAAGCCCCCATGGAGAAAGCGGAAACAAATACACTTGCGACTCTGTGCTGCATGACGGACGCATTTACCGAAGGTCCCATGACATACTTCCAAAAGGCTTTCTCCACGTAAGGCGTAAGCATCAGAAAAGACAGCCCGAGCAGAATGCCCGAAAGGACCCGGTTCCCCGTATAGCAAAATATAAGACCGAACAGATTCAGTGCCGCAATGAAAAATGCCATAGATGCCCCTTTCTATAATCTCCCCAGGTTAATAATAGCAAAGGGGTACAGGCTTTTCAAATATCCGTTGATGAACGACATATTTTTTTGATGAACGACACTAAAATATTGAAAAAGCGCTTTTTTTGCGAATATTATTATATTTTTGCATGCAAAAAAAGTGAGCCGCCTGATGCGACTCACTTTTCGTTTTCAATTCTTTTTTAAGAAGCAGAAGCCTCTTTACTCTGCCACGGCGCTGTCCATGATTACTTTAAATGCAAGGTCGAACAGCATGCTCTGACGAAGCTTATCCTTACCGTACTCCGTTTCGAACTTCGCCTGATCCGTGTAGTCATACTTCTTCATGTATTCCTGCACCATCGTATTGTACTGCTCGTCCGAAAGAACAATCTTCTCTTTAGAGACGATGGCATTTAACACCATCTCCTCTTTCATCGTCTGCTCTGCAACACCCTTTACCTGCGCATTGAATTCGTCTACTGTCGTGTTGTAAGTAACTGACAGATAGTTCTCAAGCGACATGTTGGCCTTCAGGGCTTCGTTCGCATAGTAATTCTTGATGTCGTTATAGTAGCCGTCGAGCTTCTCGGCATCCAGCTTACCGAATTTCGTATCGGAAACAATCTTATCCAGAAGATCGCTGCGAACCTCACTCATATAAGTCTGCGCCTTCGCCTGAATGATATAGTCGGAGGCAAATTTCTTATACTCTTCCAAGGTCTTGAACTGTCCGTTTGAATAATCGGTAATCAGCTCATCATTCATCTCGCGGACCTTCTTCTCCACGATGTCTTTTACGGTAACGGTAAATGTGACCTTCTTTCCGGCATATTCGGCATAATACTGTTCGGGAAATGTCAATTTGAGATCCGTGGTCTCGCCCTGCTTCACGCCGATCAGGCCGTCTTCAAAGCCCGGAATGAAGCGGCCGCCGCCGATTTCCAGAATGTAGTCTTTGCCGGTTCCGCCCTCAAACGGCTCAGTCTGCCCGTCCAAAACGCCGCTGAAGTCGATCTTAACAAGATCTCCCTTCTTCACGGCCGTGCCCTTGCGGCTTTCAATCGACTCATAGGTCGTGTAGCGCTCCAGAATCTGCGCATACAGGTTCTGAAAATCCTCCTCGGAAACCTCAAAGGTCTTGTTAGGGTACGTCAGGCCTTTGTATTTGCCAAGGACAAGCTCGTCCTTCTTTCCGCAGCCTGCAAGGCAGGGAATCATCAGACATACCGTCGTCAAAAGCAGCAGTAATCTCTTCTTCATTGTTTCCTCAGGATGGCTTTCCATCCTTTTCCTTTCTTTGATGTCCTGATTTTATGTAACGTTTGATAAATGCAAGCCATATCGTCGGTTTCTTTACTTCCGATAGCCCGCAGATAATACATGGTAGCCGCGGTTACCGTTTCCGAACCGAAAACAGCATCCTCCCGGGCAATCTGCCTGATCACAGGAAGCGGCGGCGTCGGAATGTGGTCGCGGAACGGTTCTGTGAAATCCGCAATGAAAACCGCCATCTCCATCGGATGCTCATCCATATCCACGGAACCGTTACAATGGTTTCCGATGGCCCGAAGCATCTCCGCATCGCGAATGTCATAACGTTCCCTCGCCATCGCCCGACCTGCGGGACCGTGCCATATGCCTTTGATTGCAAGCACATCGTCCCGAAGCTTTACACGGTGTTTCTTCAGGTAAGCAAGCGTTTCCTCGCCGGTCAGGCTCTTCGCACAGTCATGAAGGAGTCCGGCAAGTAACGTTCTTCGGACAAGCCTCTTCCCGTTCGGCGTCTCAAGGATGCCTTCCGAATCGAGCCATTCCGCCATCAGATTGGCAGACATGAAGGCAACCCCTTTTGAGTGATTCAGACGGTGCGCGGAAACGGTTCCCGCCAGTCGTTCGGAAAGCTCTTCATAACGCTTTAAGGCTTCTCTTCGGACCGCCGTCGGTTTACAGCCGTATAAGCCGAAGCGGTGAATGTAATCATCCGTCGCTTTCACCAGTGCGGGATGGGGTTCCCGCTCCGTCCGGACAGCCTGCCGGATTACGGTTGAGGAAATATCGTAATAAGGAACCGTCAGTGCCTGAAATGCTCCGCCGTACTGCCGATTGCGTTCGGCAAGCAGTTCGCCGAAGCCCTTCTCGTCCGTTCCTCTGACGGCAACCAGCATCGTTGCAAGAGAAGCAATCTTTTCCGGCTCATGCCAGGTGACGAAATCCCGAAGGGAGTCTTCCCCGATGATGCAGAAAAGCTGATCGTCGGGATGCCTCTCGTGTAAAAGGGCAAGCGTATCGGAGGTATAGGAAACGCCTTCACGTTCAAACTCCGTCAGATCGAGCTCGATGCCTTCGCCGACCGGAAGCGCAAGGCTTACCATCATCAGGCGGTGGACATCCTCGGTAATGCCCTTATTCTGTTTATGGGGCGGGATTCGCGCCGGCATGATGCGAACCATGTCAAGCCCGAACTGTTCCTTCGCCGCACGGGCAATCGCAAGGTGTCCCTTGTGGATCGGATCAAATGTCCCGCCGAAGATACCGACTTTCATGTTCTCTCCCCTTTTGACCGGTTTACTGCCACATTATATCACTTGACAAAGGATTTTTCTACTATTATTATAATTCCGTTTGATAACAGTCTGTACAGTACCGTCCCATAACCCGTTCGGGACAACCGTTTGGAAGGAATCCGAAATGAATGACCCTGTCTTAAAAGAAAATAAAATGGGCGTTATGCCCGTTAACAAACTGCTTGTATCGATGGCCGTACCGATGATCCTTTCGATGCTGATGCAGGCGATGTACAACATCGTGGACAGCATCTTTGTCGGCCGCTTCGATCAGAACGCGCTGAGTGCTGTTACGATGGCATTTCCCGCACAGTCACTGATGATTGCGATTGCCGCAGGTACCGGCGTCGGCGTGAACTCCCTTCTCTCTTACAGCCTCGGCAGAAAGGACAGAGAATCCGCGAACAAAGCCGCGACACACGGCATCTTCCTTGCCTTTTGCGCCGCAATCCTGTTCCTTGTGCTCGGTCTGTTCCTCTCGGAACCGTTCTATCGCTGGCAGATTTCCGTGAAAGAATGGAGCGAGAATCCCGAGGCCTGCCGCGCCATCATCGCATACGGCAGGGAGTATCTCGGCGTCGTCACAATGTTCAGCCTCGGCATTTACATGCAGGTGACGTTAGAGCGTCTTCTGCAGTCTACCGGCAAGACCTTCTACGCCATGATCACGCAGGCAACCGGTGCGATCATCAACATCGTTCTCGACTATATTTTCGTTTTCGGCAAATGCGGACTCCCCGCCATGGGTGCAAAGGGTGCCGCGATTGCAACCGTCATCGGACAGTGGATCGCGATGTTGCTTGCTCTTGTGTTAAATGTAAAGAAAAACCGTGAAATCAGTCTTTCGTTCAAGGGGTTCCGCGTAGACGGCACGGTCGTGAAAACGATCTACCGCGTCGGCTTCCCCAGCATCATCATGCAGGCGATTTCATCGGTCGTCACATTTTCCTTAAACAAGCTTCTGAACGGCTTTTCGCAGGTTGCCGTCAATGCGTTCGGCATTTACTTCAAGCTGCAGAGCTTCATTTTCATGCCGGTGTTCGGCCTGAATAACGGCATGGTACCGATTATCGCATACAACTACGGCGCGCGGCACCGAAAGCGCATCTTCGATACGATGAAGCTGAGCTACCTGATTGCCGGCAGCATCATGGCAGTCGGAACGGTCATCTTTTTGGTGTTCCCGAAGCCTCTTCTGTCGATGTTCTGTAAGCCCGAGTCGCTTGACGAGCTTGCCCGCTACGGCATTCCGTGCCTTCGGCTAATCAGTCTTCACTTTGTCGTCGCGGCGTTCTCAATCATTACGATATCGGTATTCCAGGCGCTTGGAAACGGCCTGTACAGCATGATTGTTTCGATCTGCCGTCAGCTGGTGATTCTGCTTCCGGTCGCTCTGTTCATGGGACTTGTTCTTAAAAATATCGACCTCGTGTGGCTCAGTTATCCGATTGCGGAAATCGCGTCGGCTTCCATGTGCCTGTTCTATTTAGTCAGGATATACCGCAGGAATTTAAAAGGTCTGCCCGAATAAGGCAGACCTTTTTCATTATATGGACTTTTTCTGAATGCACGCAAGGCCTCCCGCGATGCAAAGCGCAAAGCAGACTCCCGCGACACAAAGCGGTATTACGAAATCTCCGATTGCAAGTTTTTCCTCCAACAGGGAGAGGCCGCTTGAAAGCCGGATCGGAAGATATTTCTCGGTCTTCGGGATGATGGTAAGAAACGTGCAGAGAAAATACACGCCGCCGACTCCCAAAAGCACCTGAAAGCTTCCCGATGCAATCGAGGAGAAGAATGCCCACAGCCCGATGATCCAGATTCCGAATGCCCACTCAAGAAGCACTGCCGGGATGATATGCGGCACTCTGTCCGACCAGTAATATAAGGTGTATCCGTAGCTTAAAAGGAAATACAACCCGTATCCCGCCGTCCAGACGCAAAGCAGCGCTCCGACCTTCGACAGAAAGATATCGGTTCTTTTAAGCCCCTTGGTCACGAGCGGAACAAGCGTATGCCTGCGGTATTCCTCCGTAAAGCAACCCGCCCACATAAGCACCATGACGATCAGCGGAATATCGATGTTTTTGAAGAACTGCATCCAGGCATCCATCGCCGTAACGTCCTTCGGAACCATGACGATTCCCTGGGTTGCCATCTCCTCCGCCACCATGTCTAAAATTTTCGGTGTCAGAAGCGCCGTTCCGATTCCGAGAAGCGCGAAGGCGGCAAATACAATGGCTATGATCAATGCCTTCTTACGCCGCACAATCTCGGTGACTTCTTTTCTGAAAAATGCCATCCCGCTCATCGTACCGCCTCCCTTCCGTCTTCGCTGTCGACCTTGCCGACAGCCTCCAGGAATTGGTCCTCAAGCGTGGATTCTTTCCATTCCGCCTTCTCGATATCGATGCTTTCTTCCGCTACCGTTTTCAAAACCCTGCGAAAATCCTCCGCACCGCCGTGTTTCCACAAAAGCCGGCTGATGCCGCCCTGCTCTTCTTCGGGAATCATATTCGGGAACAGTTCTGCCAGTCTGATAAAGCTTTGCTGGTTGGCGGCCGACACGAAGAAGTCTCTCTCGGAGCGAACCCGGTGTAATTCCTCCATCGTGCCTTCCCTAACGATTCTGCCGTCATGAAGAATCGCCGCACGGTCGCTGATCCTCTCCACATCAGAAAGGATATGCGTCGAGAAGATGATCGTCGTCTCCTTTTTCGCGGCAAGAAGCGCATCGAGAATCTCTTTTCGCCCCATCGGGTCAAGCGCCGAGGTGGGCTCATCGCAGATCAGAAGCTTCGGCTTATTAAGAAGCGCCTGGGCGATGCCGAGCCGCTGCTTCATACCTCTTGAAAAGCCGCCGATCCGATGCTTCTCTCCTGCAAGCCCTACGGTCTCGAGCATCTCGTCGATTCGGGATTTCTGCTCCTTTTTCGGCATCCCCGTTATGTCTGCACACAAGCGGAGATACTCTTTCGTTGTCATATAATCATAAAACTCCGGGACATCCGGCAGATATCCTACCATTCTGTTGGTTTTGGTATTTCCGTAGGTCACCGGCTCCCCGAACACGCGAATCTCTCCGGCATCCTTCTGCAAAAGGCCTAGCACCGTTTTCATGGTCGTGGTCTTTCCTGCGCCGTTCTGACCGATGAATCCGAAGATGCACCCCTCCGGCACGGAAAAGGAAACACCCTTCAGCACTTCCTTTGTCCCGAACCTTTTCTTAAGTCCTTCTATCTCCAAAGCATTCATGTCATTTTCCTCAGGCTGTATTAAAGTGCAGTGGCGCGCGCCTGTCACGCCATCCGTGGGCGGCATTCTAACCCCTGCCCTTAACCGCTATGAATACCATCGTTGCGATAAATGCGACGGTGAAAACTCCCAGCTGTATGAAAATAATCCAGCCGGGATAGGTTTTGGAAAATACGATGGCAATAATCGGGCCGGCCAGAAGCGTAATCATGATAATGGTTTCGACTTCCATGAAGTATTTGACGGTCCGGTAGACAAATTCCCGGTTGCTATCCGTAATCTTCACGGGCAGATTCCACATCTTCGGGAACATTTCCGAAAGATACATAAGCCCCGTTATGGCAACCATTACGACCAACAGGACAATCAGCATTTTCTTGCCGCCGAAGCCGTTCGGTTCCCCGTTCAGTTCAAAGTGTGTCGGGATCTTATCCGGCAGTTTATTCCACCGAACGGCAACAATCAAGGCCGTTGCCGCGCAGCATAAAAAGGCGACGGCTTTCAAAATCCAATCCACGGTGTTGTTCGCGATTCTCATATAAGGCTCCTTACTCGTCCGATTTGCCGATGACCAGGTAAAGAATCGGGCCGACAAAGTTCATGCCCACCAAGGCAATAATGTTCCAAAGTACCCGGTTGCCGGTTTTGTAGGTTTCGTGGGTGTTGATGTGCCACAAAACATAAATCAGCAGAACGAACTCAATTACAACAATCGGGATGATAAGCGGAAGATACTGTTTTAAATCCGCTAAAGTTGCTGTTGCTGCAAACATGTTCTGTCTCCTCTTTCATAATCCTTTCAAACGGTGATTCTTATACGTCAAGTTCCGGCGGCACATCGATTTCCTTACCGACATACGCGCCGTTCTTCTTGCGTTGCTTCACACACTCCGAAAGGAGATATTCAATCTGTCCGTTCACGGAGCGGAAATCGTCCTCCGCCCATGACGCAATGGCATTATACAATGCTTCCGAAAGCCGAAGCGGTACCTGCTTTTTCTCAGCCATTGTCATACTCCTTTCCGGGTTGCCCCGCCTGGGTGAGGGGGACCCGAGGGTCCCCCGTTACGGTTTAGTACAAGCTGCCGGAGTTAACAACCGGCTGTGCGTCGTGGTTTCCGCAAAGGACAACCAGAAGGTTCGATACCATTGCGGCCTTTCTCTCTTCGTCAAGGTTAACCATCTTCGTTTCATTCAGACGCTCAAGAGCCATTTCCACCATGCCTACGGCACCGTCTACGATCATCTTTCTTGCGTCGATGATTGCCGAAGCCTGCTGACGCTGCAGCATTGCAGCTGCAATTTCGGGAGCGTATGCAAGGTAGGTGATTCTGGCTTCAATAATATGCAGTCCGGCGATGGATACGCGTTTCTCAATCTCTTCACGGATACGTGCCGCAACCACTTCGCTGGAGCCGCGGAGACTTCCCTCGTCCGCTACGCCGTCGCCGGTCGTGTCAACGCCTTCCGCCACATCATAAGGATAAATCCGGACGATGTTACGAAGCGCGGTATCACACTGCAGGGAGAGATACTCTTTATAGTTGTGCACGTTGAACACGGCTTTTGCCGTATCGTCGATGCACCATGTTACTGCCATGCCGATCTCCACGGGCGTTCCGAGGCGGTCGTTGATCTTCTGACGGTTGTTATTAAGAGTCAGGATCTTCAGGGAGAGCTTATTGCTCGGCATAGAAATGGTCCCGGGCTGACCCGTCAGCGGGCTGATTGCGCTCTTAACGTCGCCGCTCTGGTTCAGCTCGGTCTTGGCTGCCGGGTTAACGGAAACGCAGAACGGGTTTACGGCATAGAAGCCTTCACCCTTAAGGGTTCCGTAGTATTTACCAAAGAGCGTAAGAACAAGAGCTTCCTGAGGCTTCAGGACTTTAAGGCCGAGAAGCATGATCCATCCGAGAGACAGCCATATGACTGCAAGGACGATCACGGCCGGCGCATTTTCGCTTACTCCGAACGGAATCAGACCGATTGCCACGATGTCGAGCAGAAAATACGTAACCAGAAGAAGCATTCCGTGTTTCTTGCCTGTTAAAACTTTTTCTTTCATGTAAGTTACCCCTTTCACAGTAATTGAAATTTGGTTACAAGTGCAATTTGCATTTTTCTGATATCAATTTGATATCGTTGAGATGGTTTTATCATATCTGTTGAAAAATGTCAAGATAACTTTCGAAAGATTTAACAATTCAAAAAGGCCGAGGGAAAATCCCCCGGCCCTCCGGGCCTTAAATGCCTGAAAATCTCTATTGCCGACGCAAAGTCACGACCAGAAGCTCCGGAAAATTGTTGATCCGAAGCGGCAGGACACTGTTTCCGAGCCCCCTGCTGATGTACATCGTCATACTGTCATCGCCTTCCCCGTACACATGCGCGCCCGCATATAATTCCGGAAAGAATTCAAGATCCGGCGAAATCAGTCCGCCTTTTTTCGGGATGATCACCTGCCCGCCGTGCACGTGTCCGACAAATGCCACGTCGGCGCCGAGCGCCCGGTACCGTTCATGATACATCGGCTCGTGGGCAAGGCAGATTGTGAAGCCGTCCTCATTTTTCAATTCCTCGGGCGGACGACGCAGGCTTTCGTCGGCAATTCCGATGATTGTAAGCCCGCCGGCGGTGACTTTTCGGTTGTCCATCATGATGACGCCGAGCTCTTCGATGCTTTTCAAAAACTTCGTGAGGCGCTCTCC
>CADBTG010000013.1 GCA_902797475.1 uncultured Lachnospiraceae bacterium
AGTAACGCATCGCCTTTTTTCCGGATTTCTTCAAACTCTTCATCTGTCTGATCAGCATCCTTTTCGGAGTCCGTTACGTCCTCGGAGCCCGTTTCATCCTCGTAATCCGGCACATCCGTATTCTCCTGCCTGCCGTGCTCCATATAGTATTCTGCAAACATCATATCATGAAGGTACTGACCACGGGCCCCGAGCATGTTATTGTCACAGATCATACCGACCAGATCGTCGTAGCTGTCAACAAAGCTGTACGGGGATTGCTTTAAAAGATTATCGGCAACCTTCTTCGAAATCAGGATATCGAATTCACTTTTCTCACCGCCGATATCGTAAAGCACATTGGCCGGAGCATCGCTCATCGGCTTAACATTCACATCAAGAGAAAGCATGGAACTGCCGCCGTCCAGGAAGCTTAAACGATAGGTCTCAAAGGAACCGAGTTGGAACTTAAAATTGACCCGCCCGTCAGTAGCATAAATATGCCCGGCGAAAATATGAGCCTCCTTCACTCCGCTCTCCGGTATGTCTTTAATTGCCAAGAACTGTTTCACACCTTCATTTGAAAGCTCGGGAGTAAACTGAACGTATACGGCCTTATGATTGTACTGGTCCTGTAAATCCCTGACCCTGCGAAGCGGAGCGCCGGAATAAGCACAGTAAATTACAACCAAAATGGCAAAGAAAACCATTACACGGCGCAACCGTTTTGCACTCTTCTTGTTCTTAAAGCGATCCGTTATCTGTCTGTACCCGGAGATAATGCCGTCTTTCAGTGAAAACAGTTTTCCGTAATTCGTTCCCTCAACAGACGGAAGCTGATCTAAGTTTATGGCCGTCGAAACCTTTTCCGGATCCATGACGGTTCCTTGCTCAAACACACCTTCCTCGAGATGCACCTCGCTCGATTCGTCGAGAACATGAACGCCGGGGCTGTCAACCTTCAGATACATGACACCGTTTCGGTTAATCAGACGGACTTTAACGGGCTCGGCCGGCTTATCCCCATAGTATGACAGAGCGATATCCTCATTTTCCGTATCTCTCTTTTTATACTCGCCGAGATAAATGACATTCTTATCTTTCGCAAGATAGCCGTGCGTGTTCGCATTTTCCCTTGTTCCGACAATTTTGCCGTCGGAAAGCTCGATTACATAATCGCAATAGTAATCGACAAGATTTGCCTCGTGCGTAACCAAAAGAACAAGATGGTTCTTGGAGAACTCCTTCAGGATGTTCATGATGGTTATCGTATTGGCTTCGTCCAGATTTCCGGTGGGCTCATCCGCCAGAATAATCTGCGGATTCTTGACAATCGCCCTGGCAATCGCAATGCGCTGTTGCTGGCCGCCTGAAAGGGAATTCGGCTGGCGCTTGAAATAAGTCTGCATCCCGACCGCCGTAAGGGCCGTCATGACACGGGAATGAATCTCCTTCTCATCCCGCATTCCGCAGAGTCTTAAGGATGCCGCGACGTTATCAAAGCAGGTATCGGTCATGTTGAGGCAGTAATTCTGGAAAATGTAACCGATATACCTGTTTCGAAGCTCATCCTTCTTTGTGCTCATCTCCTGTCCTTCAACGAACACGGAGCCGCTGTTTGCTTTGTCAAGACCTCCGATGACATTTAAAAGCGTCGTCTTACCGCAACCGCTTCGTCCGAACAGCGCAATCATGCCGTGATCCGGAAAATCGAAGGTTATGTCATTGATGACATGGATTTCGTTGGATTTGTTTTTGTTAAAAAACTTTTCCAGGTGATTCAGCTTAATCATGCTTCTTCACCTCCTCTCAACGTCTTCTTAACGCTTTCGTTGAAGAGGCGTTTAATCTGCTTTCTCGTGACAAGCGTGGTAATCAGAATGATGCCGACTATCACAATCAGGTAATCACGGACATGGAGAAAATGGAACAGATTATTGTAGTTCGGCGAAAGATATGCCAGCCATCCGATAAGCGCTGTCAGTAAAAACGCCGGAAGGATTGAAATATACATTCTCATGAACATGCTGATTTTGATGACCCGGACGGAAATTCCCATGGAACGGAAAATCGTAAGGTCTCCTTTTACAACGTCCAAAGACCGATGCGTGCAAAGGTTTACGAAAAATGCCAGGAATATGATACCGCCGACCCACATCAGGAAAGAAAAACCTCCCGCCATGATTCGCATCACGATGTCAATAATGCCGGGCTGATAAGTCTCTTTTGAAGTACAGCAAAGGTACCCGTCCTTCATCAACTTAGCGGCCGCCTTTTTCGCAGCACGGTCGGATGAGAAAAACAGGGATGCCTGATTATAGATTCCGTCCTCGGGATTCGCTATGGCTTCAAGCCTTCCTAAGGTAAGGAGAATCGTTCCGGATCCGTCGGCTTGCAGATATCGTACATCATTCCAATTCCGGCTTACATCTTTCGCAAGCTTCTCATATCCTTCTCCCGTCAGAACCAGTTTCGCCGGTTTGGTATTATCAATGAAAAAGCGAAGTCCGACGATTTCATACCGGTTACCTACCACAACAATAGGCTTTCCGGTTGCTCCGACTGTGTTGAGCAGCCTGTTGATCTTTCCGTCTTCCGCGAAATAATTCTTATAGCAAAGCGGAACATACAGCAAAGCCTCGTCCACATCCGTCGGATATCTCCCGATTTCGGCAGGTCCGACATTGTCCTTCGTTGCACCGATTTTCAGCACCGGCCAGTCGTATTTTTCATTGAAGAAACGATGATATGCAATCCGGAAAGAGTATTCGGCCAATACTTCTCCGTCCAGAATGGCATCATACTGAAGATGGGATGTGGCACCGTATTTTTTTTCAAGATCGGTAAGTTCTTTTTCCGTGAATTCTCTGGCAATACGGTTGCTGATGATTAGGCGTCCTTTTTGCGGTTTAAACATGCGGAATTTACCGAAAAGAATGAATGCATCCCCGACAAAACCGGAAATGATTACGGCGCCGAGCGTTCCGATTAAAAGAATCAGACACAGAAATGACGTAAGCTTCGGTCTTGCAAAGAAGGATGCCCAACCGAGCCGGAAGCCGTTTCGCATATCCTCCGACACTTTTTTGATATCGGGACCGTCCTCCTCTTCGGTTTCGATTAAGGAATAATCCGTCGGCTCCGAAGCCGGTTCCTCATTTTCGGAAGGTTTCTCGGAAACGACCGCGGAAAGCACATGGTCTGCTTCAATCGAACCGTCGAATACGCGGACATGCCTCGTCGCATAATCCTGGACCTCCTCGAAGTTATGCGTGACGACGATTAACAGCTTATCTCTCGATACTTCCCGAAGAAGCTCGATGATTTCACGGGAAGACTGCGCGTCCAGGTTTCCTGTCGGCTCGTCTGCGAGAATGATCGGGCTGTCTTTGGCAAGAGCACGCGCAATGACACAGCGCTGCTTCTGACCGCCGGAAAGCTTGCTGCCCTTTTGACGCAGATGATTCTCAAGTCCTACCCTCTTCAAGAGTTCCATCGCCCTGTGGCGTCTTTCAAGCGGGTTTTTGATGGTCATCAGGGAAAGCTCTACGTTCTGTAAAACCGTAAAGCTGTCGATGATGTTGTAATCCTGGAAAATGAAAGAGATATACTTTTCCCGGTATTTCTCCCAGTCCGACTGCACATAGTGTGAAGTCGGCTTTCCCTCGATCAGAAGTTCTCCCTCCTCGTACGTATCCATACCGCTTATAACGTTCAAAAGCGTGGATTTACCGGACCCGGATGCTCCGGTAATGGCTACGAACTCCCCCAAATCAAAGGAAAGATTGACATTTCGGATGCCGACCGCAACGGCACCGTCGGAAACATAAATTTTTCCGATGTTTTTCAATTGCATGAAAGCCATTTGAATACAATCTCCTTTTCGTGTTATTTATCTTCAGCCGGTATGACCGGCAGGCGGATCACTCCGTCGTCCCCGACATTTCCTCCCTTCGGAACCTTTGTCGGAGCGACTGTCGGCGTCGGTGTCACACTCTTCGTCGGAGTGTTCGTCGGCACAGGCGTCGGCGATATGTTGCCCGCAGGCGTCGGTGATGCATTACCCGATGGCTTCGGCGCATCGGTCGGTTCAGGCGACGGGGTAGGCAAAACGATGACAACGGGAGGAAGATCGTTCTCTCCCGCTTTTATAGTGGGCGTAGGTTTTACATCCTGCGTAGGATTCAATGAAGGCGTCACGGAAGGCGTGGCGGTGCCTGTAACGGCTTCTCCGGTAACGGTCGGCGTAACACTCGCGGTTTCGCCGGTAAGCACAGGCGCAGACGTCGGAGCACCGGTTGCACCTGTAGGGATGTTCGATGCGGCTGTCGGCGAAGGATTGCCCTGCGACCCGGTTTTGGAAGGCGATTTTCGGCTGCCTAAGGTGTAAACAACATATAGACACAGCAGGAGAATCACCAGAATGACTATGCTGCAGATTGTTTTCTTATTCATGATTTCCCCGAATTATCTCCCCAGTGAACTGAAATACGGTTCCAACGAAGCGGCAATTGTTTCGGCTGCTTTTTCATGACAGCGCTTCCCGGGATGCCATCTCGCCCCGTAGGAATCTCCGACGGCTTCGGGAAGATCAATATACCGCACCGCCGCATCGTTCGTGAAACTCCGGTACGTCCTCAGCGCTTCCAGGATTACGGGCTTCATCGGATTTCCGAGCATCCCGTAGCACCAGCAGATTTCGGCGGCCGGATAAGCGCAGCGGATATCGGACAGAAATGCGACTGCCTTCTCAATGAAGCGTCTCTTGGATTCTTCGGAAAGCAGCTCCTTCTCGCCCGGTTCCATCTTAAACGTTTCACCGGTTAGCGGATTCGTGAAAGCCGGCATCGTAAGCCCGTTTCCGTCATTCGTTCCGAGATTCACAATGACGGCGTCGGGAATGAACCTTGAAAAATCATACGGCTGCTCTGCTCCCCTGATTTCCCTTTTCGGGCCGTCTCCGTAGGCTATCGAGCAGACTTCCTTGAAGGTATCGGGCATGTTATGGCGCAAATCATTGTCGTAGGCGCACAGAAGCCCCCAGCCGCTCTGGCTCAGGCTTTGGTAATCCGCATTAAGGCGCTCCGCCGTCATATAGGCATAATTGTCAACTGCCGAAAACAATGCGGGCACCCAGTCCTCTTCGGTCTTCGCACCCTTAGCGCCCTCGCCGGACGTGATCGAATCGCCGATGAAAAGCAGTTTTCTGTTCTTTTCGGGCACGGCCTCGATCGTGCCGTCGCTCAGAATGTCCGTAAGCTCGATATACGGCTCTCCGTCACCGGGCATCACGGGTGATTCCTTGACGATGCGGATGTTATGCACGGTTTCGGGGTTGCGGTTTCTTAAAAGCTGTATGATATTTTCCCCTTGGCATAAAGGCATGCGAATCAAAGGAACGCCGTCGTATAAAACGGAAATCCACTGCTCAAAAGTCGAAAAGGAAGCCTTAAGCACAACCGAAAGATTCGCTGCCTTCGCACCGAATTCGTAACGGCTTCCGGTCCAAAAAAGGACATACGGATTCTCTTTTGACGTCCTGCCGAGCACTTTGATTTCGGGGAACTGTTCTTTGATGCTTTTCATGAAAACCTCAGGTAAAATAAACTGTCTTCTCAGCAGGCTCCTCGGCCGCTTCGAAGCGGGTTGCATATAAAACCGGGCCTTTGCCCTTGTATTCCCTCTGATACTCCACCTTAACCGTTGCGGTTACATAAACCCATCCGCGGTTCTTAAGAAGCGAAGCATCGACAACGGCGGGCACCTTCGTCAGCATGCCGATGAAAGCGATGTCCTGTACGCAGCATGTCATGGCCATTCGGCCGGGAACACAATAGCCCTTCGGAAACTTCGATGAAAAATACAACATGCCGAGGAAGTGCACGGTTTTCCCTTCATAGTTCTTCGGGTTGTCCATGCAGTCCATATAAAAGATGCCGTAATCATCGTCGGTGATTTCGAGGTAATCGCTGTTCATGTCGTAAGGCAGCTCAACCTCGTCGGGACCGGGATCCTTGCCGTCCGCTCTTTCATAGATGAGCTGGGCTTTCCGGTTAACCGGCTTGATGCTTCGTCTGATGAATGTTTTGTCCGTATTGTCGTCACAGCGGTTAATGATGATGATGTCGGAATACCGGACCAGATCGAGAATCATCTTCTTCATGTTGGTCAGATAGCCCTGAATCGTGCTGCCGTCCACCAGCGAAATGATCTGGGAAGGTACCCATTCATCCGGATAGTCGAGCTCCATCATCTCATCCATGTTCCACATGCCGTTCATTTCGATCAGGATCATGTTGGGATTGTAATAAAGCTCGAGTCCGTTTAAGAATTCTCCGGTCAGCTGCGACTGCTCCTCGACCGTGATGATGCTCACGCCGAGTTTGGAAAGCGCAACCTCATCAAGTTCCTCTTCACCCTCTTCGCATTGGATGATCAGAAGCTTCCCGCCGGAAAGAAACTGGGGATCCCGTAAGGTTTCTTTGATAAATGTGGTTTTACCGCTGTCCAAAAATCCGTTTATGATAAAAACAGGCTTTTCCATTTTATACCTCAAAAAGACTTGCGATATCGTCCTCTTTTAATTTGCTTCCGATGACGCACAGGCGGCCGGTGATATCCGAAGCGCCTTCGCGAATTTCATACTCGCCGGGCGTCAGGTCGAAATGGTACCATACGCCGTCTGTACCGGGAACAATGCCCTTGGCACGGAGAATGATGCCGTAATCCTCCGATTCGGAAAGCTTCTCGAGAATGTCCGTAAGCACGTGCTTATCGAACTTCTTGGGCGTTTCACGGCCCCAGCTCGTGAATACTTCATCCGCATGATGGTGGTGATGGTGACCGTGCTCATGATGGTGGTCATGACAATGGCACTCTTCGCCGTCCTCGTGGTGATGGTGATGATGATCGTGCTCGTCATCATCGTCATCGTCGTGGTGATGGTGATGATGCTCGTGTTCGTCCTCATCGTCGTCATCATGATGGTGATGATGTTCGTGCTCATCCTCATCGTCGTCATCATCGTCATGATGGTGGTGATGATGCTCA
>CADBTG010000014.1 GCA_902797475.1 uncultured Lachnospiraceae bacterium
GACGGAAACGTTTTTTGCGACAAGCGGAATCGTGCTAATCACTTCTTAAATATTGCTATTTTTCGGAAAAGAACATATTTGACGGAGGAAAGAGAAGATTCCCCATTGTATCATCCTTTTGTTTTCGATATGATAGATTCATAAGCTCTGACATCGGACCGTTTCGGGATGGCATTTTCCATAAACGGTTCAGAGAACCGGGAGGTATTTCTATGATTTATTATGTGAATCAGAACGCGGCATGTGAAGGCGACGGCTCCAAGGCACGCCCCTTCAAGCGCATCGGGGATGCGGCAAGAATTGCAATGCCGGGCGACGAAGTAGTAGTGGCAAAGGGTGTTTACAGAGAGTACGTGAATCCGTTCAGAGGCGGCACGAAAGACGCAAGAATCGTGTACCGCTCGGAGGAGCCGCTCGGCGCGGTCATTACGGGCGCGGAAGAGGTGAAAGGCTGGAAGAAGTATAAGCGGTATAAGAATGTCTGGACCGTTCGCATTCCGAACGGAATCTTCGGCGATTACAACCCTTATACGACCGAGGTTTACGGTGACTGGTATTTTGCACCTGCCGTAAGACATACGGGTGCCGTATATCTGAATGACCGGATGCTGTATGAGACCGAGTCTTTGGAGGAGTGCATCGCGGGCGAGGTTTACACGCCTTCGTGGGAGCCGCAGTACTCGATTTATAAGTGGTACAGCGAGCAGGAAGGCAACGAGACCGTTTTGTATGCGAACTTCCAGGGCGTAGACCCGAACAAAGAGAATGTCGAGATCAACGTAAGAAGACGCTGCTTCTTCCCCGAAAAGACGGGCAGAGGCTACATTACCGTAAGCGGCTTTAACATTCAGAAGGCGGCTACGACCTGGGCGCCTCCGGCAGCTTTCCAGGACGGCATGGTCGGCCCGCACTGGAGCAAGGGTTGGATTATTGAGGACTGTGAGATTTCGAACAGTAAGTGCTGCGGAATCTCCCTTGGCAAATACTATGACGCCGAGAACGATCACTATTTCACGACAAAGCATATGAAGAGCCCGACGCAGATGGAAAGAGACGCCGTCTGCCGCGGACAGTATCACGGATGGCTGAAGGAGAGAGTTGGTTCCCATATCGTGCGGCGCTGCCACATCCATAACTGCGAGCAGACCGGCATCGTAGGCCGTATGGGCGCTGTATTCTCATTGATTGAAGACAACCACATTCATCATATCAACAACATGCAGCAGCTCGGCGGCGCGGAGATTTCCGGCATCAAGCTGCATGCGGCAATCGACGTTGTGATGCGCAGAAACCACATTCATCATTCCACGATGGGCATCTGGTGCGACTGGGAAGCACAGGGCACGCGAATCACGCAGAACCTGCTGCACGACAACCAGAGACCGGACTTCTGCACATGGGCAGAGGGCGGCATGGGCAGCCAGGATATCTTCGTTGAGGTCGGCCACGGCCCGACTTTGATTGATAACAACATTCTGCTTTCGAAGGCATCTTTGATGATTGCGACCGAAAGCGTTGCGATGGTCCATAACCTTGTGCTCGGCGCATTCCTGAATGTCGGCGGCGGAACGGGACTTCGCTATACGCCTTATCATATCCGCCACAGGACCGAGGTTGCCGGCTTTATGACGATTCTGCACGGCGACGACCGCTTCTACAACAACATCTTCGTGCAGAAGTATCCGATCATCGTTGACAAGGAGACCGGCGAGAAGAAGGAGAAGGATTCGCTTGTCGGAACCTGGCAGTTTGACGATTATCCGACTTACGAGGAATGGATTCCGAACTTTGAGCTTGACAACCCGAAGCCGAGCATGATGAAGCTTGCCCAGTGGCATGAGAAAGAGCATCTGCCTGTATGGGCAGCCGGTAATGCCTACCTCGGCGGCGCGAAGAAATGGAAGAAGGAAACCAACTGCTTCGTTGATGAAAAAGCTGAAGTTAAGGTGGAACTTAAGGAGAAGAACGGTAAGATTTTCCTCGAGACCAATGTGTATGACATCATAAAGGATTATACGAACGGCATCATTGACAGCGACACGCTCGGCAAGGCATTCCAGCCCGAACAGCGTTTCGAAAATCCGGACGGATCCCTGATTCGCTTCGACCGTGACTATTTCGGCGATACGAGAGGAATCAATGCGCTTCCCGGACCGTTCGTTTCAAAGGACAGCATCAAGAAGAACGTATATTGATTACGGAATGCAGAAAACCCCGGACATCTTCCGATGTCCGGGGTTTTTTTGACAAATGCTATGTCTTATTTCTCCAGAACCAAAACGTTGAAGGAAAGGGGCTTCACGTGCGTTGTAAGAACGCCTGCCTTAACGGCTGCCTCTTTATTCTCGACGGGAACGAACAGCTCATCGTTTCCGAAACGGCTCTTCAGATCGGGATCGTCGCAGGCGATTTCGAGGTGCGTGCACTTCGTGTAGCCCTTGAAGCCCTTCGCATCAAGATTGATCGCATAATCGTCCTTTTCGTTACGGTTGATGACGAAGACGGCAAGACGGTTGTTCTCGCGGTCCCAGGCACAGGCGCTGTCGATGTAGTTAAGACCCTGCTTGCCGGTGTATTGCGAGGTATCGTCGATGGCATAGCCCGGGATGTCGAACGTCTCGGAATCCACGCTTACCTGCATCGAAGTACCCTTCGCATACTGAAGCATCGACATGAATGCATAGTGCGAAGCAGAGCGCCATACATGGTCATGGTTTGCGGAGCAGAGCGCTCCGAGACCACCGGTCATGCAGCCGATCTTGACACGGTCCGCGTGACGCAGAAGAGCAAGCTGAATCGAAGCCATCGAAAGCATATGGATGCGGTCTCCGCCGGGCCATTCGCGGTCGGGCATCTTATCGGGATCGTGAAGGATATATTTCCGCTCCGGATTGAAACGGTAGTGGGAGCGCGTCATGTTGTAGCGGCCCCAGCCGGGATTTAACGGAGCGTTCGGACGAATCATTCCGCCGTACTCGTCGAAGGAAATCATGATCTTCTTCGGGGAGCGGTGCTTACTCTGCACATAGTCGCACATTGCGGTAAGCGTATTGATGAAGTCCTCATAATACTCGGCACCGCCGAGAAGGGAGAGCACGTCTCCGGGAGGCGCTGCATGGTAATGGTGAACGGAAAGAAGGTCCACGGCATCGTAGCACACATCCAGTGCCTTCTCATCCCATTCCGGAAAATGTTCCATGAACGGAGCGGAGGAGCCGCAAACGCCGACCTCGATCGAGGCATCGATCCATTTCATGGCCTTGGCGGTCTCATTTACCATCACGCCGTAGCCGAACGGGTCCTTGTCCCAGCTGCCGAGCTGCCAGGGGCCGTCCATTTCGTTTCCGAGATACCATGTCTTGACGCCGTACGGCTTCTCATGGCCGTTCTTGCGGCGCAGGTCGGACCAGTAGGTGCCGCCCTCGTGGTTCGTATATTCAATCAGATCCATCGCATCCTGCGTGCGTCCGGTTCCCATGTTGACCGTATAAAGGGGTTCCGTTCCGACCTTTTCCGCCCACTGCAGATACTCGTCATGACCGACCTCGTTTGTAATGTACTGATACCAGGCCGGATCAAGATGAACCTTTCTTTCGGACTTCGGGCCGATGGAATCCTTCCACTGCCATGCCGAAACGAAATTGCCGCCGGGAAGACGTACTGCCGGAAGACCGGTCTTTTTGAGTGCATTGATGAAGTCCGTGCGGAAGCCCTGTTCGTCCGCTGTCGGGTGCTTCGGGTTGAACATCGTGCCGTTCACCATCGTACCGATGGGCTCAAGAAAAGCAGAGAACAGCCGGTTTGAGATTTCCCCGATCTCAAAATTCGGATGCACGGTGACGGTTGCTTTTTTCGCCATAAGTGAATACCTCCGTTTATTGATAGCCTTCCGTTACGCGTTCGGAAGGCTTATTCAAACCGCTTTTGCGGTTGAAGTCACTGTATTATCACGCCTTTTCGGGAGCCTTCATAATTTCGGTTCCCGTGGAAATCCGTTTGATCCATCGCTCGCTCTTCAGGCGGAAATAGCACCAGAAGGCCTTTACGATCTGGTCGGACTTGAGGCAGATGTAAATCCAGAACGGATCAAGTTTCAGCCAGAAGCCTGCGGCGATGCCGAGCGGAAGGGCGATTGCCCAAAGAAATACGTTGTCCATCAGCATCAGCATCTTCGTGTCGCCGCCGCCCCGCAGCACACCCTTGGTCATGATGCTGTTCGTGGCCTGGAAAAGCATGATTAAGCTGATGGCAATCATGAGACGGTTGGCAAGCGCTTTCGTGGACCGGCTGACATCGTAGCCGTTGATGACCGAAGACTTGATGATCAGGATGATGGCAGCAGCAAGGATTCCGAGCGCAAGCCCGAGCCCGAAGAACATCCAGCCCTGCTTCATCGTCTTCTTGCGGTCGCCCTGTCCGAGCGTCTGACCGGTTACAATCGCGCCGGCCTGACATACGCCCTGGATGCCGACGGTGCTCATCTGCTGCGTGACGGCCGTGATGGCATTTGCCGATGTGAATTCGGAGCCGAGACGTCCGATGACCATCATGACAGAGTTGTTTCCGAGTGCCAGAATGCCGTCGCTGATGAGAACCGGAATGCTGATCCGGATATATTCGCGAAGCAGCGTGCCGGTCTTCATGAACATGTCTTTGATGCGGAAACGGATGCGCTTGTCGACGACAAGAAGGTATCCGACAATCATGACGGCTTCGAAGATTCGGGCAATCAGAGTGCCGAGCGCAGCCCCTTTAACCTCCAAGCGCGGCGCACCGAAGTGGCCGAAGATAAATGTATAGTTCGCGACCAAATTGACCACGAGCGCGCCGATGGAAACGAAGAGCGGGAACAGTGCCTGTCCGACGCTTCGAAGGACAATCGTAACGGTCAGCGAGGTGCCGAGGAAGAAATAGGTGACAACCGAGTAGCGAAGATAATCCTCGCCGCGCCGCAACACTTCGTTGACGGCTCTGAGTTCTTCCCCGCTTGTGCCTTTCTTCGCGTACATATTCATGATGACATCCGGCATGATGTAGGTTGCAACGGCGAAGAGGGTTGCCAGAAGAAGCGTCAGGCGGAGCATCAGGCAGATCGTCTGCTTGAGCGCGTGCGTTGCGCTTCCGTCCTCGTCGCCCTTCTGCTTCATGCCCCAATAGCGGGACACGAGAACCGAAGCGCCCATGCCGAGGCCCATGCAGAAAATGTGATAGATGCCGATGAACGTGTTGGCCTGCGAGACGGCGGTTAATGACTGCTCGCTGATCCA
>CADBTG010000015.1 GCA_902797475.1 uncultured Lachnospiraceae bacterium
CGGTCCCTGTAAAACATCGAACATATCCGCAGCAGCTCTTCCTTCAAAGTCGCTGAACTTCGGATCGTCAACGTAGACTTCCTTTCCGAACAAGGTGAAATGACCGGCAATGCCGAGCGCATATTCCTTATCCTTATTAGTGCCGTAAAGAAGTCGGTCTTTGTTCTCGTCCGTCACCTCATGCGTGCCGGCGACTCCTCTTCTGTTAAGGTCGAAAGTAATATCCTTCTCTGTATTTCCGCCTTTAACACCTGCCACACTCAGATTGAGCGCGGCGCGGTTTTGGGATGCAATGGCATCACCCTCTCCGCTTTGTTCCTTCGCAAGCGCAGTGCCGGGAAGGACAGATGTGACCAACATTGCCGCAGAAAGAACGGCAACTGTCACCTTTTTCAGTATTGATTTTCGCATAAATAAAACTCCTTTTCGGGTCTTCCGATGCAAAAATGTAACAAATTACACATTTTTGCATATTCAGAAAGCTCTTTATACTACACCCGGTGGCCGTTTTTGAGTCAAAACAGTATAAAAAACTCACAAAAACTCAGCCGCCATTATCTATTCTACGTCAGTCTAAAGGAAAAGTCAACCCGTAAAGTAAAGAAACTTGTCATTTTTTCGAGGAATTTTTCAGGCAAAATCTTCCTCCTTCCGTTCCTGTTCATAATGTTTACAATTTGTTTTCTTTTTGGTCTTAAACGATAAAAAAAGGAGAAATCTTTCGATTTCTCCCCGAAAACTACATCTTTTTATATATTATTATCTATTTATATACACTTTTGCAGCATCTCCGAACCGTAACAGCCTGTCTGCGAGGGCATAGGCCTTAGGATTCTGCTCTTTTGCAAGCTTGCAATACCCTTCCATGCTTACGGTAAGGCGGTTGCTGAGCGTCGCTCCGTTCCCGACAACATACAGCGTATATGCGTTTCGGCATTCCGCCACGGAAACTCCTGTCACATCGACGCGATAGGTTCCGTTACCAAGATTCGTCCATCCGTCTGCAGGGATGGATTTGTAAACCGTCTTTCCATCCTTTACATAGGAAACATAAGCTTCCTCTCCCGCCGGCTTTCTGTCTGTTCTGATGAAAAAGCTGATTGACGGACGGTTCTCTAAGGAAAGCCCGAAGCTGTAAACCAAGAACGTCTCCGCTCCCGTGCTTTCATTGGCGAAAGAAGAAGCCGACAGCTGTGCTTCCTTTTGCGTTCCGTACTTCAAATAAGCAGCTATTCCCGCATCCGCAAGCCTTCCGGTGTGATACCCGAAGAAGCGCTGCGCCTCGGCGCCATAGCATAACATATCAACCAACAGGGTACGAAGCTTGCCGTCCGCTTTTCCGCCGGTCAGCATCGTAAGCACATAATCCTCGACGCTGTAATCTCCGGATTCATACACGGTCTCCTTGCCGTCCTTCAGACCGACGAAAGAAGCTCCGACCTTCGTCGTCATCTCCTTTGCCGCAAGCCCGTAATAGGAATAGACGCGGCACTTCTTTCCGTTATAATTCTCCGTCGCATATACACTTATCTTCTCGGTTTTCGTCCCGGAAACCTTGTCACCCTCATAAACCGGTATTTCAAGCTTCAGATAGGAACTGTCATGCTTGGCGGCAACCGCATCCGAAACATAGAAGACAAGGCCGAAAGCGTTACCAAACTGGCAGGAATACGCGACGAGCGCTTCCTCATCCTGCGTGTTTCCTCCGTTCCCTCCGTTTCCGGAAACATGAACAGGCGGCACGTATGTATTCTTGTTACCGTCTTTTGTGAGATCCGTTCCTGCGGGCACCGGTTTTTCCGCCTCGGGCTTCACGCTAAGGTAATCGGCAACCGTAATCTCCGCGCTTCTCTCCCTGCTTCCGCCTGCCGGAGCCACGCCGTCCCCGCTTCCGGTTCCGAGCACGCACACCAGATATGTCACGCCGCCCTTATTGACGCACGCGATTCCGATGCTCTTATACTCCGAGCCCGTCAGCCTGCTCTTGTTCATGGCGTCCGCATTCAGTCCGGCCGCTGCCTTCTGCGGCGTGTCATAGGTTGTGCCGATCAGAACGCATTCCGCTCCGGTTGTCTGCTGCGAGCCGTCCGGCCTGGTCGGATTCAGGCTGTCATAATATACGGTAACTTCCGTTGCGCGCGCGAGCGCCAGATTGGTAAGGCTGCTGTCCCATGTAAGCGCGGTCTTTCCGCCTCGGAACGTTTCATTGATGATGCCGAGGAGCCCCGCCGCGAGGTCCTGATTCTCAACGGCCTGCACGGAAACCGTATGGGTCTTCACGTAGGCTTTGCCGATTTTCGTGAAACCGCCGACAGCCCCGCTGATATCGGTTGCGAAAGCATCTGTTGCAACTCTCAACATGCTCTTCGGAAACGCGGAAACCGAAAGCGAATTACAGCCGGCAAATGCCTTACTCTCAATCTCCCTTACGCCTTCGGAAAATGTGACCGAACCAAGCGCCGAGCAACCCGAAAAGGCTCTCGCCGGGATCGACGTATGACAGGCAATCTCCGCCTTTCTGAGCGCGCTCATCCCGGTAAATGCATACGTTTCAATCGTGTGGACGTCCGCCGGAATCACAAGCCGCGTAATGCCCTTATTCGATGCAAAAGCGCGGGATTTCACGGTCCGCACAAAGCCCGGGATTGTAAACTCTCCGGACCATGTATAAGGAACGGCAACCAAAGTCTTTCCGTCCTTAGAATACAAAACACTGTTCACGGAGCGGTATATCTTCTGCCCGTCCGCACATTTATAGCTTGCAAACTCACGGTTTCCGTCAAAAGCCGTATTGTCAAAATCCGTTACGGAAGCCGGAAGCGTAAACGATGTGAAATTGCAGTATTGAAAAGCACAGGCACCGATCTTCGTGACGGAATTGCACGTAACGGAAGCCAGCGTGCTGCAGTTGGAAAATGCAAAGTCTCCAATTCTCGTAACCTTCTTCAGATCAATCTTCTTCAGTCCGAGGCAGTTCATGAAAGCCTTTTTCGGAATTGAGGAAAGCGTTGAAGGAATCGTTACCGAGCTGACACCCGTCAGTTCGGCGAAGCAGCCCTCGCAAAGGCCCGTAACACCCTCCGCGATAACAATCTTCTTAATCGTCGTCCGGTACAGATTGTCGCCGGTCAGGGCATCTTTCGAATTCCACGGGGATTTCGTCACGGTGCCGCTTCCCGATATCGTGAGCGTAAAACCGTCCGCCTTGCTGCCGGAAACCGTATACTGCACGCCGTTTCCGCATGAGCCGCCGACAGTCTTTCTTTCCGTCCATGAAAAATGCAACGCAAAAAAGACGGTAAGACTCATTACCGCCAAAATCGGTATCATTTTCCGCAATGCGTTCTTCATGCTCTCGCGCTCCCTAAAAACATACGCAAATACCATAGCACAAAAAGAGAGAAACCGCAACCCTCACGGTTTCTCTCACACAGTTATTTCAGTTTTTCTTTCACGCACTGAATGGCAGCCTGAAGCTGATTATCCTTCTCTTTGGGGATCTCAACCAGGGTCTTCAGCTCCTTGTCAAGCTCAACCTTGATGTCCGGCTCGAATCCGACGCCGTGAATATTCCGGCCGAGCGGCGAAAAATACTTAGATGTCGTCACCTTAACCGCCGAACCGTCGCCGAGCGGAATCAGGGACTGCACGATTCCCTTACCGAAGGACTTCGTGCCGACCAGCGTTGCCACGCCGTAATCCTGCAGACAGCCGGCAAATACTTCCGAGGCGCTGGCACTGTTGCCGTTGATCAGAACCGCAATCGGAACATCAACGGTCTTTGAGGACTGCGAGAAATACTCTTCACGGTTACCGTTCTTGTCTTCCATATAAATCAGAAGCTTATTCTTCGGAAGTATCCGGTCAAGCATCGAGGTAACGGTCGTAAGCATGCCTCCGGGATTGTTTCTCAGATCGATTACCAAAGCCTTCATGCCTCTGACCGTCAGATCGTCAACTGCATCCAGATACTGCTTCTCGGTAACCTTATCGAACGCGGTGCAGATGATATATCCGATATCGTCCTCGAGCATCTCATATTCGATCGTAGGCTCTTCGACATTGTCGCGGACAACCGTCAGGTCGATATACTCGGAATCCTTCGGGCGGTAAATCTTAAAGCTCACCTGCGTTCCGGGTTCCCCGCGCATCTTCTGCACAACAGCGTCAATATCCATACCGAGAACGTCCTCACCGTCGACTTCGCAAAGGATGTCTCCGGGAAGAACACCTGCATTATAAGCCGGGCCGTTCTTGAAGGGCTTGACGAATTCGACATTACCGTCGGCATTGGTCGTAACGGTGGAGCCGACGCCCGCGTAATTTCCGTTCGTCGTAAGGGCGAACTCCTTATACTCAGAAGGCGAAAAATAAACCGTATACGGATCTCCGAGGCTGTCAATCAGGCCTGCATAGATGCCGTCTGTCGCTTTCTCGTAATCGATGTCGCCCATATAGTATTTTTCAAGGACGCCTTTGATTTTCTCAATCTTCATCGTGACGGCGTCATGGTCCAGATCGGTGGCCGCCTCTCCCGTCGGTGCCTTGATGTCGGTGACTTTGTTTTCATCCTCGGCCATCTCGCATCCGAGAAGAAGCACCATCATCACCGATACGAGAAGAACCGACAGGCAGCGTCTGCAAAAAGACTTCATATAACAATACTCCCTGATAACTTTTTACTGTAATTTCTGCAGATACGGCGCCGGGTCAATCATCGTGCCGTTCTTCGAAAGTGAAAAATGAAGATGCGGCGCGGTAGATACTCCGGTGCTGCCGACAAGTCCGAGGACTTCGCCCTGCTTAACCTTCTGACCCTTCGTTACAAGAATCTTCGACATATGCATGTAATGGGTCGAATAACCGTTTCCGTGGTTGACAACAACCTGATTGCCCGAAGAGCTGTTGTAGCCGGCAGTCGTAACCGTTCCGGCAAGAACCGACACAATCTGAGCGCCGAGCTTACCGCCGATATCCCAGCCCTTATGGAAGGAACTTGCGCCTGCGCACGGTGGAACTCGGGGGCCGAACTTCGAAGCCGTTCTGTGGTCTCCGGGAAGCGGCCAGATCATCTTGTTGATGTCGGTAACATCCGTCTGCGTAATGCCTGCGGCATTGTTCTGCGGCGTAACATTGGACGAGGAATTATTGTTTCCGCCGTTCTGCTGCTGTTGCTGCTTTTGCTGCTGGGCCTTTCTGGAAGCCTCTTCCATCTCTCTTCTTCTGGCTTCCTCAAGCTGCCTTCTGCGGATTTCTTCCTGCTCTTTAATGTAAGCCTGCTGCTCGGCAATTGCCTGGTCGAGTGTCTTTTGAGCGGTTGCAAGCTCGGTAAGGTATACCTCGAGGAGCTCTTCGTTGGCACCGATCAGTTCCTCATACTTGGCGAAAGCATCCTGCTTGGCCACAATGATGGACTGAATGTACTTGGCTTCCTCCTCATACATCTGGTTGGCGGAATCCATTGCAATCTTCTGCTGCTCAAGAATATCCTTACGGGTCTGTACGTCTGCCTTCATTCTGGCATACTTTTCCAACAGATTATGGTCATATTCATTAATCTTTTTGATGTACTCGGAAGTATTCAGAATATCGGAAATGCTCTTCGATTTCAAATACAGCTCAAGCTGTTCCATCTGTCCGTTTTCATAGATGTAACGGACACGTTTCTTCATGGCTTCGTACTGCTTGGCAAGTGCAATTTCAGCCGCCTCGAGATCTTCACAGGCTACATTGTATTCCGCCGTAATGCGGTCTGCTTCTGCCTGCGCGGCTTCCATCTCAAGCATCGTCTCGGTCTGCTTCTTGTCTATCTCTTCGAGGTATGCAAGAATGTCGTCCGCCTGATGCTGAAGACTCTGCGTTTCTTTCTTCAGCTTTTCGGTTCTCGCCGCAGCCTCCTGCTTCTTCTGTTCAGCCTCTTTTCTCTTCTTCTCGAGCTCGGCTCCCTTGCTGCTTGCCTGAACGATGTTACCGTTCAGGGCCGTGACATTTGCCTTCGCCGTATTTCCGAGGAAAGCACGGAATACGAAAACCGGAATCAGTAATCCGAGTATCGTAATTCCGCCTGCGGCGTAAAGCAAACGTTTTACTGTCTTGTTCATAGAATCCTCCCTTTCGGCCTCAGCCGGTTCGTCAAATATGACGAATCTTTCTAAGCTCACGGTTCATCGTCATCCAGCTGCCGAGTAAACCGAGGCCCAAACCGATTCCCACAATCATCGGGGAAAGCTTCATGAAGATGTCATTTACCGCAACAACATCCATGCCGGACTGCATCAGTCCGGAAAAACGGGTTCCCAAAAGCTCGATTACTTTGTAGTAAACTGCGTACAGAATCGAGAGCGGAAGTGCCGCGCCCAGAAGTCCGAGCGTCATGCCTTCGATGATGAACGGGAACCGGATGAAACGGTCGGTCGCACCAATCAGGTGCATGATGGATATTTCGTTCTTTCGAACGGATACGCCGACGCTTACGGTCGTGCTGATCAGGAACAGAGAAATGATAAGCAGCAATGCAATCAGAACGCTGGAACTGATGCTGACCACACGGTTGGTCTTCGTCAGTGCCTGTACGAGCTGCTGCGTGTCATTTACCTGGCGCACACCGTTGATGCGCTTGATTTCCGATGTCAGTTTGCTCTGATCCTCAACCGTGTCGAAGAAAATCTCAAACGAAGAGGAATTCTCGAGCGGGTTTTCGTCTCCGAAGGACTCAAGCAGTTCCTGATCGGAAAGGTAGAGCTCCTTGAACTCTTCCCAAGCCTGGTCACCGGATACATACTTAACGAGCTTAACGCCCTTCTTGGCTTCAATCTGGTCTCTGATTTCGATCATCTGCTGCTCGGTCGTGCCGTCGTTGAAGAAAACGGTGATGCCGACATTGGCTTCTGCTTCGCGAATCATATACCGGAGATTGGTAACGATGAAATACATGATGCCGAATAAAAACAGGCAGGTTGTCATGGTCAGAACCGATGCAATCGAGAACATTCTGTTACGGCGGATGTTCTTGAAGCCCTGGCCCACATTATAGAAAAAACTATCCATAAATGTAGCCCCCCTTCTTGTCCTCGATGATGACGCCGTCCTGCAGTGTCACAACGCGCTTCTGCATCTGGTCCACAACCTCGCGGTCATGGGTTACGATGACGACGGTCGTGCCGCTGCGGGTAATCTACTCTAAAAGGGACATGATTTCGTAAGAGTTCTGGGGGTCCAGGTTACCGGTCGGCTCGTCGGCGAGAATGATCATCGGGTTATTTACCAATGCTCTTGCGATGGCGACACGCTGCTGCTCACCGCCGGAAAGCTCGTTCGGAAAACTCTTGTATTTCTGGGAAAGCCCGACGAGGTGCAGCACCTTGGAAACCTCTTTCGGGATTTCACGTTTCGGTGCGCCGATTACTCTTTGGGCAAATGCCACGTTATCATATACGTTTCGGTCAGGCAACAGGCGGAAATCCTGGAATACGATGCCGATGTTACGGCGGTATTTGGAAACCTGACGTCTGCGAAGCTTGGCAAGGTCCTTGCCTGCGATATAAATGTTTCCGCCGGAAGGAGAAATCTCTCTCATCATCAGCCGGATCATCGTGGACTTACCGGATCCGCTCGGACCTACGATAAATACGAACTCGCCTTTTTGAATCTGGAAAGATACATTCACCAACGCAACGCTGTCTTCAATCTGTCCTTCGTATTCCTTATGAACATGATCGAAAAGGATAACCGGCGGTTCGATAATGCGCTCAAGGGGATTCTCGGCAATGCCCTCGCCCGTGCCGGATGCACCGTCTCCTTTTTCGGAGCTCAGCTTTTCGTAATTCTTCTCAGCCTGCTCAGACAGAGCTTCCAGCTCCTCGTCGGTTACGCCGGGAACTGCTTCGGAAATCAGGTCCGAAAGTCCGGCGTCCTCAGCAGCCTCTTCAGCAGCTTCGGTGGCTTCTTCAGCGGTCTCTTTTACAGTTTCTTCAACGGTTCCGGCTGTTTCTCCAACAGTTTCCGTTGCGGCTTCACTGATTTCTTCAACGGTTTCCTTAGCAGCTTCTTCAACCGCATCCGTTGCTTCGCCAACCTCCTCAGCTACGGTATCTTTTAACTCTTCAACAGACTC
>CADBTG010000016.1 GCA_902797475.1 uncultured Lachnospiraceae bacterium
AGCACGGCGTTTCTTAAGGAACTGGCCGACTGCCTTTTGGAAGTTTACGGGCAACACGAGTATCAGACGCTTCTTTCGGAGAAGAACCAGCTTCATCTTCTGGACCGTTTCGACCGGGGACGGAGCGAGCCGCTTCTTTCGAATATTGCGGAAGAATATGCGGAGTACCGGCGTGCCGAAAAAGAATATGAGGAAGCGCTCGGTCATGCGGAAGGACGGACAAGAGAACTGTCACTTCTGCAATATGAGCATGACGAAATCGAAAAGGCAGCACTTAAGCCGGGCGAGGATGCCGCACTTGAGGAACGCTACAGAGTCCTTGCCAATCAAAGCCGGATTTTAGAGGCGGTATCGGAGGCGGACAGAGTGCTTCATACCGATTCGGACTGCGCTTCCGATAAGCTCGGACGGGCGCTCAGGCTGTTGTCCCGCGTGACGGAATACGACACGAAGCTTTCCGACATCAGCGCGGATCTCGAGCAGATCGAAGAGCAGCTGACCGATATCGGCTGCAGGCTGTCGGATTATCGTGAGGAGGCCGAGGGAGACCCCGAGGAGCTTAATTACACGGAGGAGCGGCTTAACCTGATCAATCGCCTGAAATCGAAATACGGAAAGACGCTTGAAGACATTGCCGCATATGATGCAGGCCTTATGGACCGCATCGAAAAGCTGACGGATTTCGACCGGTATCTTGAGAATCTGCAAAGGACCGTTAAAAGCAAAGAGAAGAGCCTGAAGGCGTTATGCGAAAAGCTGACGGACATCCGGCTTTCGGCGGCGAAGGAGCTCACGGCATCGATTACGGAAGCCCTGAAGGAACTGAATTTTCCGTCGGCGGTATTTCGGATTGATCTTTCGGAAGCCCCGCTTTCCGCAGACGGATGCGACGCGGTGACCTTCATGATTTCCGCAAATCCCGGCGAGCCCGTGAGACCGCTTTCGAAGGTCGCAAGCGGCGGCGAGCTTTCCCGAATCAGCCTTGCGGTGAAGTCCGTATTTGCCGGACGGGATGAAATCGAAACACTGATTCTCGATGAAATCGATTCAGGCATCAGCGGACGGACGGCACAGAAGGTAGCCGAGAAGATGGCGGCCATCTCGGGAGAGCATCAGATTTTATGCATCACTCATCTGCCGCAGATCGCGGCTATGGCCGATCGGCACTTTTTGATTGACAAAACGACGGACGGGCAGTCCACGATGACCGTCGTGAAACCGCTTTCCGAGGAGGAAACGGTTGACGAACTCGCAAGAATGCTCGGCGGAGCGGAGATTACCGATTCCGTCAGACAGAATGCAAAAGAAATGAGAATGCTTGCCAAAAAGAATTCCTGACATTCAGGTTTTGGAGGATTTATGAAGAAGATTCTATTTGTTGCATCGGAATGTGTACCATTTATCAAAACCGGAGGACTTGCCGACGTGGTCGGCTCCCTGCCGAAGTATATCAATCGTGACGAGTTCGATATCCGGGTAATGGTGCCGAAGTATATGGCAATTCCGCAGAAATACCGCGATCAGATGGAATACATGACGCATTTCTATGTGGATCTTGCGTGGAGAAGCCAGTATGTAGGCATATTCAGCTGTGTTCTGGACGGAATCACCTTCTATTTCATCGACAATGAGTACTACTTCAGCGGTGACCGCCCGTACGGCTATATTCATGAGGACATCGAGAAGTTCGCATTTTTCGACAAGGCTTGCCTTTCCGCCCTGCCGGCAATCGGCTTCCGCCCGGACATCATCCACTGTCATGACTGGCAGACGGGACTCATTCCGGTTATGCTTCATGACCGGTTCCAGGAAAATCCGTTCTATCACGGCATTAAGACGATCATGACGATTCATAACCTGAAGTTCCAGGGCGTATGGGATGCCAAATCCGTGCAGGACATCACCGGACTTTCCTCCTACTATTTCGCGCCCGACAAGCTTGAGGCTTACGGCGATGCGAACTATCTGAAGGGCGGCCTTGTTTACGCCGACCGGATTACGACGGTAAGCAACACCTATGCGCAGGAGATTAAGACTCCGTTTTACGGCGAAGGCCTGGACGGTCTGATGAATGCGAGAAGCAACTGCCTGTCCGGTATCGTGAACGGCATCGATTATCAGGAATACGATCCCGCCACGGACCCGTATATCGTGCAGAACTACAACGCCGTAACGTTCCGTAAGGAAAAGGTGAAGAATAAGCGCGCATTGCAGAAGGAACTCGGGCTTGCCAACGACGACAAGGTATTCATGCTCGGCATCGTGTCCCGTCTTACGGATCAGAAGGGTCTTGATCTCGTAGACTGCGTCATTGAGGAAATCTGCGCCGAGGATACGCAGTTCGTCATTCTCGGAACCGGTGATCCGAAGTATGAGAACCTGTTCCGTCATTTTGAATGGAAATATAAGGACAGAGTATCTGCCAACATCTATTACAACAACGAGCGCTCCCATAAGATTTATGCATCTGCGGACGCTTTCCTGATGCCGTCCTTATTTGAGCCCTGCGGCCTGTCACAGCTGATGAGCCTTCGTTACGGTACCGTTCCGATTGTCCGGGAAACCGGCGGTCTTCGGGACACCGTAGAGCCTTATAACCAGTACGAAAACACCGGAACCGGATTCGGTTTCTGCAATTACAATGCGCATGAAATGTTAGATACGATCCGGTATGCCAAGGATGTATATTACAACCACAGAAGAGAATGGAACAAGATCATCGACCGCGGCATGGCGAGAGACTTCTCCTGGAAGAATTCCGCCAAGCAGTATGAGGATCTGTACCGTTACATGTAACAGGTCAATCGAGTAGGAGTCATCCTACTCGATTGTTTGGGAGATATCATGAAAATAAAAGAACTGCTTGACGAGTCCCGTGTGCTTTTATACGGGAATCCGGAATCGGAAATCACGGGAATCGCCTATGATACGAGAAAGCTCGAACCCGGCAATCTGTTCGTCTGCATCAAAGGAACGAAAAGTGACGGGCACGAGTATATCGACAAAGCCATCGAACTCGGCGCCGGTGCGATAGCGGTCACGGACG
>CADBTG010000017.1 GCA_902797475.1 uncultured Lachnospiraceae bacterium
CGGAACGGGTCGGTGAAATTCTTCCAGGAAAAATACCGGCGCAGCTTTCCCGAGGAAATCCCGTAATACGGAATCCCGAGGTTTTCAATCAACTGCTTCTCGATGCCGTCCTTCGAGCCGATGTAATATACTTCAAAGCCTGCTTCCTTAAGCGACGGCAGCAGGGCGATATTGGGCGTGACATGACCTGCCGTTCCCCCGCCCGTAAGAACAATCTTCTTCATCCGAGCCAAGCTCCTTCTTTCCAATCGGAATTCTTACAGCTCCTTCGAAAGCGCCTGCGCGAGCTGATCCGGGCAGGAGGTGGACTTGAATCCGCAGCGGATTCCCTTAAGCTTCTCTACGACTTCCTCAACCGGAAGACCTTCCACCAGACGGCCGATGCCCTGCAGATTACCGTTGCATCCGCCGATGTACTTCACGTTACGTACCACTTTCTTTCCGTTCTCCTCAACGATATCGTAATGAATCTCGCGGGAGCAGGTTCCGCTTGTCTGATAAACCATTATGCTTCCTCCTTCAACAATGCGAGCGTTAACCGAACCATATGCTCAATTGCCTTCTTCTCAAATGTGTTATAATCCTCGGTCGCGGAATCGTCCGCCTTATCCGAGATTGCGCGAATGATTAAAAACGGCATGCCGTTTCGGTAGGCGGCGTGCGCAATGGCTGCGCCCTCCATCTCGGTGCACATTCCGGAAAATGTGTCCGAAAGCCACTGCTTCTTCTCCTTTTCCGCGATGAACTGGTCGCCCGAGAGCACCCTTCCGCGGAATACGGAAATATCGGGGTTAACCTCCTTACAGATTGCCTCGGCCCTTTCGGCGAGCGCTTCGTCCGCGGCAAATGCGGACACCTTCTGCTGCGGGATGACACCCGGCTCATATCCGAAATACCGCGCATCCATATCGTGCTGAACGGCGTCGGTCGAAATCACGATGTCTCCGATATTGATTTCGGCACGCAGCGAGCCGGCAATTCCGGTGTTCCAGATGCTTGTGATGGGGAAAAGGTCACACAGAATCTGCGTGCAGATTGCGGCATTGACCTTACCGATGCCCGAGCGGACGACAACGCACTCGGCGCCATCTATTCTACCGCAGTAGAACTTCATTCCCGCTACATTTTCCGTTTTCTCTACTACCATTGCCTCACGAAGTCTTTCGACCTCGGATTCCATGGCTCCGATAATTCCGATCATATTATATCCTTTCCCTGCCGGGCATTCACTCGGCATAACCGTTCGGATTCTGTGACTGCCACTTCCACGTATCGCGGCACATGTCGTCAAGCGTCTTCTCGGCGGTCCAGCCGAACAGTTCCTTCGCCTTATCGGCATTTGCGTAGTTGACTGCGATGTCGCCCGGGCGGCGTCCCGTAATCTCGTACGGAACCTTCACGCCGTTGACGCGTTCAAATGCCTCAATCATATCAAGCACGCTGCTGCCTTTGCCCGTGCCGAGGTTCACAATCTCACAGCCCTTATGGCTTTCGGCATATTTAGCGGCACACACATGCCCTTTGGCCAGGTCAACCACATGGATATAGTCGCGGATGCACGTTCCGTCCGGTGTCGGGTAATCGTTGCCGAACACATTCAGATGGTCTCTTCTGCCGACTGCAACCTGTGCGATGAACGGCATCAGATTGTTCGGAATGCCCTTCGGGTCTTCCCCGATCAAACCGCTCTCATGCGCTCCGATCGGATTGAAATAGCGAAGCAATACAACGCTTAACTCAGGATCGGCGGCTGCCGCATCCATCAAAATCTGCTCAATCATCCATTTCGTCCAGCCGTACGGATTGGAGCACGCCTTCTTCGGGGCGTTCTCGTAAAGCGGCAGGCTGTCAGGGTCTCCGTAAACCGTCGCCGAAGAGCTGAAAATGAACTTCGTGCAGCCGGTTTCCTTCATCACTTCAAGAAGCGTGAGCGTCGTATCGAGATTGTTCCGGTAATACATCAAAGGCTTTGCAACCGACTCGCCGACTGCCTTCATTCCGGCAAAATGCACGACGGCATCGATTTTCTCTTTTGTAAAGATCTCCCGCATGGCCGCCTTGTCGGTGGCATCTGCCTCATAAAGAGCAATCTTCTTTCCGGTAATCTTCTCCACGCGGCGAACCGCCTCGGGAGAACTGTTATAGTAGTTGTCGACGATGACAACCTCATGTCCGGCCTGCAACATCTCAACCGCCGTATGGCTTCCGATATAGCCGGCTCCGCCTGCAAGCAATACCTTCATTCTTTCTCCTCCTCAAATGTTCTCCGTATGCTTCTCAAGTTCCCTGTGCGTAAGCAGAACATAATTGCCTTCCTCCCGCATGCGGGCGGCAAATTTCTCGGCGAAGCATACCGAGCGGTGTCTTCCGCCCGTGCAGCCGAATGCCACAACGAGCTCGTTCTTGCCTTCCTTCCGGTAATAGGGAAGGAGGTACGAAATCATGGATGCCGTTTTGTCGAAGAACTCTCTGCTTTCGGCAAATCCCATTACATATTCCTGTACACAGTCTTCGGTTCCGTCATGTGTCTTCAGTTCATCGATGTAATAAGGGTTCGGCAGACAGCGGACATCAAATACCATGTCCGCATCGGAAGGGATTCCTTCCTTGAAGCCGAAAGACACGACGCGAAGAATCAGGCCGCCTTTTCCGTGTGAGGTATCGACGAGGCTCTGAATCTTCTTGCGAAGCTGCATCGGCTTTAATGTCGACGTATCAACGATGTAATCCGCGCGGTCCATCGTGGACTTTAAGAAGTTGCGCTCCTCCGTGATGGCTTCCTCGAGGGAGATATTCTCCTCTTCCATCAGCGGATGTCTTCTTCTTGTGTATTTATAACGGTTGATCAGGGTCTTCGTGTCCGCATCCAGAAACAGAATGCGATAGGGATACTGCTTCCGCCCGAGCTCTTCCATGGCCTGGAAGAAATCTCCGAACATGTCCTTGCCACGGATGTCCACAACCGTCGCAATGTTCTTCTCCAGGTTGCTCTCCGACATGCCGTACAAATCGGCAAAGCTTACCAAAAACCGCGGCGGCAGATTGTCGACGCAATAATAGCCCATATCCTCAAGGGCATTGATTGCAATCGATTTGCCGGCTCCGGAAAGACCGGTTACCACTATAAGACCCATCTCTATCACCTGACTTCTTTATGGTATTTTACACAAGCAGGAGGGCGCGCTGACCCTCCTGTCAATAAAAGCTATTTAACCTTGCTTGCCATCTGAATGCGGACAAGCGCGCGCCGTAACGCAAGCTCGTCACGAAGCGTCTGCTCCATGGCAAGTTTCCGCTCTGCGCGAATCTTCGCCTCTTCGGCTCTGTGAATATCAATCTCCTCGGGCCATTCGCATGCCTCGGAAAGAACCGTGATCTCACGCGGGAGAACCGTCGCAAATCCGTCCAAAAGCGTTGCCTCGCGCACCTTTCCGTCCTTCGTGATCCGAAGGATTCCCGGTGCCACGACCGCAGTCAGCGGAATGTGATCCGGATAGATGCCGAGTTCGCCTTCGGTTGTGACAAATTCGACGAAATCCGCCTCTCCCTCATAGAAAATCCGGCTCGGCGAGTAGATGTTCAATTTCAGCTGCTTCTCACTCACGACTGTTACTCCGTTTTCGTTCCTTCTGCTTCAACCTTCTTCAAAACATCCTCAATCGAACCGCAGTTCAGGAAATAGCTTTCCGGAATGTCGTCATGCTTTCCTTCGAGGATTTCCTTGAAGCCCTGAATCGTATCGGAAAGGGATACATAGGTTCCCGGAAGACCGGTGAACTGCTCGGCTACATGGAACGGCTGGGACAGGAAACGCTGTACCTTACGGGCACGGCTTACGAGCATCTTCTCGCTTTCGGAAAGCTCGTCCATGCCGAGGATGGCGATGATGTCCTGAAGTTCTTTATAACGCTGCAGGATTTCCTGCACGCCTCTGGCAACCTTATAGTGCTCTTCTCCGACGATTCTCGGGTCGAGAATGCGGGACGTACTCTCAAGCGGGTCAACGGCCGGATAGATACCGAGCTCTACGATGGAACGGGAAAGAACCGTCGTCGCATCAAGATGTGCGAACGTTGTCGCGGGAGCCGGGTCGGTCAGGTCATCGGCAGGCACGTATACAGCCTGAACGGAAGTGATGGAACCGTTCTTCGTAGAAGTGATACGCTCCTGCAAAGCACCCATTTCGGTCTGCAGGGTAGGCTGGTAACCTACGGCACTCGGCATACGGCCGAGCAACGCGGATACTTCGGAACCTGCCTGCGTGAAACGGAAGATATTATCGATGAACAAAAGAACGTCCTTGCCGCCTTTGTCACGGAAATA
>CADBTG010000018.1 GCA_902797475.1 uncultured Lachnospiraceae bacterium
TCATGATCAGGACAATCTTGTTGTCCGGATAATTCTTAATTTCCTCAATCGGCACCAACAGCCCTTCGGGAATCCGGATATAACCGAGCTCCTGCGCAGTCGAAACGATATTGACCATGCTGCGGCCTTCGATGACGACCTTTCTTCCGTAACGCTCGGCGGAATTGATAATCTGCTGAACGCGGTCGACATTCGAAGCGAAGGTGGCAACAATGATTCTGTGGTTCGCATTTTCCGCAAAGACCGTATCAAACGTCTTGCCTACCGTCCGCTCGGACATCGTGTTGCCGGGCTTTAAGGCATTCGTGCTGTCGCACATCAGCGCGAGAACGCCCTTCTTTCCGAGTTCTCCGAAGCGAGTCAGATCAATCGGGGAACCGAATACCGGCGTAAAGTCTACTTTGAAATCTCCGGTATGAATTACCGTACCGGCCTTACAGGTAATGGCAAGCGCAGCCGCATCCGCAATGCTGTGATTCGTACGGATGAATTCGACGCTGAAATCGCCTTCCGAAACAACATCTCCGTAGCTGACAACACGGAAATCCTGCTCCTCTGCCATTTTATATTCTTCAAGCTTATTTCGGATGATGGCAAGCGTCAGTTTCGTTCCGTACAAGGGAACCGGAAGCTCACGAAGGATGTACGGCAATGCGCCGATATGATCCTCGTGTCCGTGTGTAATGAAAAATGCCTTCACCTGATCCGCATGTTCCCGCAAAAAGGAAATGTCCGGAATGACAAGGTCGATTCCGAGCATATCGTCTTCGGGAAATGCAAGCCCGCAGTCCACAACAATGATCGATTCGCCGTAGCAGAAGGCCGTGATGTTCATGCCGATCTGCTCAAGGCCGCCGAGCGGGACAATGCGAAGCTTTTTCTGGTTTGCCATAAAAACCTCCCTAAGATTAAACCAGGTCGATATCCGTCAATATTGCGCGGAAAATCTCCCCGACAGCATCTATTTCCGTATCGTCCTCTACCATTTCGTAGAGAACATCGGAATCCTCGTCGGCGGATTCTCTAAGCAGAAAGGCTTCTTCCCCTTCCGGCTCCGTCACAAGGACATAATTCTTTCCGTTGAAACGTGTTTCGGATATGACGGAAAATTCCACGTCGGTTCCGTCTTCCGCACGAAATATTATGGTCTGATTATCCTTCCCGTCCATGTATCTCCTCCAAAAGTGCCTGCTTCTCTTCCGGGCAGCTGTTCAGCATATCCATATATGACTGTAATATCAGAGCTGCGGCAAGCTTATCGACGACAACGGCCTTCTTTTCGTAATGAAGACCTGCTTCATCCAAAATCCGGTGCGCATTCACGGTCGTATAGCGTTCGTCCCACAATACGGTTTTAAGTCCCGTCCGTCTTGTAAGCATCTCGGCAAATTCCTCGGAAGCCTTGGCGCGGACGCCGACCGTATCGTTTAAATGAAGCGGATAACCGACCACAAGGCAGTTTACGCCTCTTTCTTTAGCAATCTCTTCGATTCTTCTGCAGGTCTCGCGAAGCTGATTCTCGCGATTCCTTCTGATGACCTCAATCGGTTGGGCGGTCAGAAACAGACCGTCGCTGCCCGCTACCCCCACGGTAACGGAACCGTAATCCAGTCCCAACAGATTCAATTCTTCTGCCATAAATATCCTACTTCAGATTGTTCTCAATGTAATCGCTTAAGAGCTGTTCGATGATCTCGTCGCGCTCTACCTTTGCGATTTTGGCTCTTGCATTCAGATGGTTGGTAATATATGTCGGATCGCCGCTCATCAGATACCCCACCATCTGGCTGACCGGATTATATCCTTTCTCGGCCATGGCTACATAAACCGAGGCAATGACGCTTCGAACATAGTCATCGGAAATATTCTCAACCTTGAAAAATTGCGTTCCCTGCTGATCCATACAATACAGCCCTCCTCAAATAAACGTCGGTATACCATACCACATGTAATTTTACTCTATTTTGTGTAAAATATCAACCATTTTCGCCAAGATAATACAATCTGTTGTGATGTTCTCAGCCTGTACCCTGACGACGGAACCGGTCAGATTTTCCGTAACCGGGAAACGGTAGCGGATATAGCGTTCGGAGCATCCTTCCGCGATCAGAATGCCGTCGGTTTGGGTCACGGTTTCAATAAGGACGGACTCTGTTTTACCGAGAAAACTCTCACTGTACTTTCTTCGAAGCATAAGCTCGGCCTTTAAAAACTCCGCTTCCCGATTCTTCTTCACATCGTCCCTGACCTGTCCGCTCATCCTGTCGGCAACGGTGCCTTTTCTTCTCGAATACGGGAAAATGTGAATCTTTGCAAATCCGATCTTTTCGGCAAATGCCAAAGATTCCCGGAAGTCCTCCTCCGATTCCCCCGGGAAACCGACGATGATATCCGTTGTAAGTGCCGGATTCTCATAGTATTTTCGAAGAATCCGAACGGCTTCTTCATATTCCTCCACCGTATATTTCCGGTTCATTGCCTTAAGCGTCCTGTCACAGCCGCTTTGTAAGGACAGGTGAAAATGAGGACAGACCTGTCTGATTGCCGATAAAGCTTTTACAAACGGCTCCGTAATGATTCTTGGTTCCAGGGAACCTAAGCGGATTCTTTCTATTCCGTCAATGGCTGCAAGCTTCTGAATCAGGGAAATCAAAGGCATCGAGCCGTCCAAAGGGGTGAGGGACTGCTGTTCCCGAACGCTCTTATTGTCAAGCCCGTAAGAGGATAGATGGATTCCCGTCAGAACAATTTCATGAAAGCCCGAGGCAGCCAGATTTCCGGCCTCGGCAACGATATCCTCTTCGGAGCGGCTTGCTATTCTTCCTCTTGCGAAAGCAATGATGCAATAGGAACAGAACTGGTTGCAACCGTCCTGAATTTTGATGTTGGCTCTGCAATGGTCCTCAATCGAAACGGAATTCATGCTCTCATATCCGTTAAGCAGGCTGTCTTCGCGAATGTAAAATCGTTCCGGCACATTTCCCTCAGCTCTGGCATTCAGATAGGCATTCAGAATCGAGGCTGTTTCGGCTTTTCGCCGGTTTCCGATATACAAATCAGCAAGTCCGTCGTCCGCATGGTCCGTACCGAACTCCTGCACGTAACAACCGAGGGCGACAATGACGGCATCGGGGTTCCTCTTTCTTGCCTGGCGAAGCATCTGACGGGATTTCCGGTCCGCCACATTCGTAACCGTGCAGGTATTCACAAGATAGATGTCCGCATAATCCCGAAATGGCACTTCCACAGTCCCGTATCCGCGGAACAACTGCTTAATGGCCTCGGTTTCGTATGCATTTACCTTGCACCCGAGTGTTAAGAAGGCTGTTTTTTTCGAAATCAGTAAATTTTCCAACTGCTTCTCCCTTTAGATGTATTGACATTTTCCTTTTGTATCGCTACACTTATGGTATCACAAAAAGAGGGGTGATGCCTATATGAAAACTGTTACCATTTGTTTGAATTCGATTGACAAGGTCAAGAATTTCGTAAATGACGTAACCAAATTCGACTCGGATTTCGATCTCATCTCCGGCCGTTATGTCATCGATGCCAAGTCCATCATGGGAATTTTCTCCCTGGATTTGAACAAGCCGATTACACTCGGCATTCATAACGAGGAGGATATCGATCATATCCTTGAGGTTCTGAGTCCTTACATTGCAGAGACCGAGGAATAAAACATAAGCATTCAGGAAAGCAGGAGGAATGACCTCCTGCTTTTTTTGTGCGTTTATACGGCCGGTTAGTCTTCCGGCCTGATTTTCAAAACTTCCCGCTCGTCGATTGCTTTTTGTACCATTTCGTCAATCTTATCGGCGAGCAGCTTCTCACTTCGTTCGATGACCTTAAGAATCGGTTTCGTGACCGGATGTTTCGCAACGTATATCGTGCAGCAGTCCTCATACGGAAGAATGCTTGTCTCAAAGGTGCCGATTCGCTGCGAAATCTCGACGATTTCAGATTTGTCAAAGCCGATCAAAGGACGGTATACCGGCAAATCGCATACGGCATTGGTGCAAATCAGGCTCTGCATCGTCTGGCTTGCAACCTGGCCGACGCTTTCACCCGTAATCAGGGCAAGACAGTTGCTGCGGTTGGCGATTTCTTCGGCAATCCGCATCATGTAACGCCGCATCAGAATCGTCAGTTCTTCATGCGGACAGGTCTCGTAAATATACATCTGAATGTCCGTGAAATTCACGATATTCAGCTTAAGCGGACCGGTATAAAGAGAAATCTGTTTCGCAAGGTCGATAACCTTCTGCCTGGCTCTTTCGCTCGTATAAGGCGGCGCATGAAAATATGTCGCATCAATGCTGACGCCGCGCTTAGCGATCATATAGCCGGCAACCGGGCTGTCGATGCCGCCCGAAAGAAGAAGCATCGCCTTACCGTTACAGCCGACCGGCATGCCGCCGACGCCCTTATAACCGTCGGAATAAATGTAGGCATGACTGCGTACTTCGACCGTGATATTCTTCTGCGGATTTCTGACGTCTACGGAAAGTCCGGGAAAATGATCAAGAATCACACCGCCGAGATCGGCTGCGATTTCGGGGGAAGTCTTCGGATAGCTCTTGTCTCCCCTCTTACAGAACATCTTAAAGGTGAAATTCTTCTCAGGAAAGGATTCTTCGACAAATCTGACCGTCATATCGCAGATGTCCTTCCAATCCGTCGATTCGATCTCCACGACGGGCATGAAACCGACGATGCCGAATATCTTCGAAAGGCACGAAACCGTATCGTCATAATCGTACTGTTCGGGACAGTCGACATAAACTCTGCCCTGCTCCTTCGTTACCTTATAATCGCCGAGCAGGGAAAGATTCTGCCGGATCTGGTTTACAAGACAGTCCTCAAAATACGAACGGTTCTTCCCTTTTAATCCGATTTCCGCATATTTTACCAAAAAAGACTTATATTTCATTCTGTTGTGCGCCCTTTCGGGCTCCTCTCCAATAATCTATCGAACCGTAAACCTGCCGAGCTTCGGAACAAGCTCCCGTAATGCATCGCAGGTTGTGCGAATCTCTTCAAGCGTCGTTTCGGGACTGAAACTGAACCGGATTGTGCTGTCCAGATATTTATCGGGCACTCCGATTGCTTTTAACGTTCCGCTGATTGCCGGATGGTTAGACGAGCACGCAGAACCGGACGAAACACAGATTCCGTAATCCTCCAAAGCATGAAGCAGTACTTCGCTTCGGATGTTGTCAAAGCTGACGCTTAATATATGCGGCGCAGTCTTACGCACGCGTTCCTCAACCGACAGGGTTTCGGCTTCTTCCTCATAAACCGCATTCGGATGGGCAAATGGCATTGTCATAACCTGCCTGAGAAGCTCGGTCTTACAGGCATACATGCTGTTTATGAATGCGTCCTGATTCTTGAAATACCGCTTTACGGCTTCGGAAAGCCCGGCAATCGCCGGCACATTTTCCGTACCCGAACGCATGTCGGCTTCCTGTCCGCCCCCGAGTATTTCGGGGAGCAGGCGCACTTTGTCACGCTTGTATAAGAATCCGCTGCCCTTCGGACCCTGCAACTTGTGGCCGCTTACGGAAAGCAAATCGATTCCGCAGGCATTCGGCGAAAACGGGATCTTTCCGTATGCCTGAATCGCGTCAACATGAAACAGAATTTCCGGATTATACTCATGCACAAGTTTTGCAATCTCGGAAACCGGCTCTATCGCACCGATTTCGTTATTGACCATCATGACCGAAACCAAAATCGTATCGGAGCGAAGCGCCTCTTTAAGCGCCTCGAGTGAAACAATTCCGTTACGGTCAACCGGCAGGTAAGTCACCTCATAACCCTGCTTCTCAAGAAAGATCAGCGGATTGTATACCGATGCATGTTCGATACGGGTGGAAATGATATGCCGTCCGCGGCGGCATTTTGCATAAGCTGCGCCGAACAGCGCCAGATTGTTTGATTCCGTGCCGCCTGAGGTGAAGATTATTTCCTTTTCCTGACACTTCAGTGACCTCGCGATTGTCTTTCTCGCGTCCTTTAAGTATTGCTCGGCCCGAATGCCTTTTCCATGCAAAGACGACGGGTTTCCGTAATCCTCGAGGAGCACCTTTTGCATTGCGGCAACTGCTTCTTCACAGGTTTTCGTTGTGGCAGCATTGTCCAGATAGATTTCTTTCATTTTGTTACTCCAGCGTTTCAGCCTGTATCATAAGATGGGATAAAACCGCCATCGCGGCCGTCTCCGTTCGGAGAATTCTCCTTCCGAGACTGATGATTTTCGCACCGCATTGTTCGGCAAGCGAAACCTCTTCCGGCGCAAAACCACCCTCGGGTCCGATGAAGACAGCAATCTTATCTCCCTTTTTCATGCTTTTGATGACTGCTTCGGTTTCCTTCATGCCTTCTGCGTTCTCATACGGAAACAGAATCATGTCATTTTCCGCCTTGGCCTTCTTCATGGCTTCGGCAAATGACATAACGCCGCCGACTTCGGGAATCACGCCGCGTCCGCACTGCTTTGAGGCGGCTTCCGCGATGGCCTGAAAGCGTTTGAGCTTCTTCTCCTCGCGGGCGGGATCGTCCCATTTGGCAATGGAACGGGCGCAGGAAACCGGAACAACCCCTGCGGCACCGAGTTCCACGGCTTTTTCAATGATCCATTCGAGCTTATCCTTCTTCGGAAGTCCCTGATAAAGCGTTATCGACACGTCAAGCTCGGTGTTTCCTTCCCGCACACTGAGAATGTCAAAGATTACCTGTCCGTTCTCGTAAGCGGCAATCCGGCAGTCGAATTCATGTCCCTCTCCATCACAAATAAGCAGGGTGTCTCCAACCTGCTTACGAAGTACATTCTTCAGATGGTTGTACTCTCCGCCTTCAAGAATCATCCGGTCCCCGAAGATATTCGAAGGGTCAACATAAAAACGTGGCACAAAAGCCTCCTTCTAACCGGGCAGCCTTACCGCATAACTGACCCAGTCATTCATGCGCTCCTCATTCAGAATCTCATAACCGAGATCCGTAAGCGCTTTCTTGGTTTTCTCCTCCATCAGATTAATGATGCCGGAGCACACGAACACGCCTCCGGGCAGGAGAAAACGGCGCACAACAGGCGCTAATGGTATAATAACATCTGCGAGAATATTTGCAACAACAATCGGATATTTTTGTTCCGAAAAAGGCACGCAAAACGCCTCGTCATCAAGCATATTGCCTGTGTAAAATGCCACACTGCCGTCAGGTACCTCGGAAACCGCTCCCTCAAATACGCTGATTCCGTTTACTTCTGCATTCTCGCCGGCAACACGCACTGCAATCGGATCAATGTCGGTTCCGATTGCCTTTCCGGCTCCGAGCTTCATGCCGATTACGGACAGAATGCCGCTTCCGGTACCGATATCAAGAAGCCGGTCACCCGTTTTCAGATACTTCTTCATATTGGCTATTGCAAGCCTGGTCGTCTCATGCGAACCGGTTCCGAAAGCCGTTCCCGGATCGATTTCTATGACAAGCTTATCCTTGAATTCTTCCTTCATCGGTTCCCAGGTCGGCTTGATATAAATATCCTCGTCAACCGCAAACGACTTGAAAAACTGTTTCCAGTTATTAATCCAGTCGGTATCTTCGGTAACGCCTGTTTCAAAGCTAACGGCATCCGGATTCAAAAAAGCACGGTATTCCTCAAGTTCCTCACGAATCTGCGAAATGGCCTGCCCGGGATCGACATTCTCCTCCGTATAGCATGTCACAACGGCAGTTTTATCGGATTCATCCATCTCCGGCAGAAAATCGATGAACATCGCCTTCTTCTCCTGCTCGGAAAGCTGTACCGTATCGGTTACCTCAATCCCGGTAAAGCCGAGATCGAACAGAATGCCTGCGAGATAATCGGTCACGTCATTGGTTGTCCGGATTCGAATTACATTCCACTTCATGCTAAATCCTTATTTGCCGAAAAATTTCTTCTTTTTGCCGTCGTCGGGATTCTTACCGCCCATGCTTTCGTTGAACGCCTTCAGCAGATCTCTCTGCTCATTCGTAAGCTTCGTGGGCACCTGAACGATAAGCGTTACATACTGATCGCCGCGCACTTCTTCGTGATGAATGTGCGGAACACCCTTTCCGCGAAGACGGATCTTCGTATCGGTCTGGGTTCCGGCTTTCAGGTCATAAATGACATCGCCGTCGATGGTCGGAATGATGATGTCCCCGCCGAGCGCCGCCTGCGCAAACGATATCGGCTGCGTCGAATACAAATCGTATCCGTCTCTTTGCAGGAACGGATGTCTTTGCACGATGACATCAACCAAAAGGCTTCCGCGCTCGCCGCCGTTCACGCCGGGCTCACCCATATTCGGAATGCGCACGCTCTGTCCTTCGTCGATTCCGGCAGGAACCGAAACGCGGATGGTTTTACGGTTCGTTACATAGCCCGTGCCGTAACAGTCTTTACATTTTTCACGGATGATCTTACCGGTACCGCGACAGTCCGGACAGGTCTTCTGGTTCTGAATGACGCCGAGAATCGACTGCTGCGTGAAAATGATGGAGCCCTGTCCTTTACATCTCGTACAGGTTTCCGGACTTGTGCCGGGCTTTGCACCGCTTCCGTTACAGGTCTTGCAGACATCCTTCAGATTCAGCTCCAAATCCTTTTCGCAGCCGAATACCGCCTCTTCAAACGTAATGCGGATCGAAGTACGCACGCTTGCGCCGCTTCTCGGAGCATTGCTTCTCTGCGAGCCTCTTCTGCCTCCGCCGAACATGTCGCCGAAGCCGAACATATCGAAAATATCGGAAAAGCTGCCCGTGAAATCATAAGCACCGCCGCCGGGGCCGCCGCTCTGATCAAAGGCATCGTGTCCGTATTGATCGTATAACTGTCTCTTCTGCGGATCGCTTAAAACGGAATATGCCTCGTTGGCCTCCTTGAACTTCATCTCGGCATCTTTGTCGCCGGGATTGGCATCAGGATGGTACTTCTTTGCGACTTTCCGGTAAGCCCGCTTCAATTCTTCCTCGGATGCGTTTTTGTCACAGCCGAGTACTTCGTAATAATCTCTCTTTTGATCCATAAAAGCCCACTTCTCCTAAACTCAAGTTTAGGGCTGACCGCAAGCCAGCCCCAAACTTTATATTGCAGGAAAATGCCACAGCCTTTCCTTAAACCTCACGATACTCTCCGTCCACAACATTGTCGTCCTTAGGAGCGGAGCCGCCCATATCCTGGCCCTGTGCCTGGTTGGCAGCCTGAGCCTGCTCATACATCTTACTGAACAGCTGCTGAGCGGAATTCATGAGCTTTTCCTTAGCAGCCTTGATGTCTTCGATTTCACCGTCGCTCATAACTTCCGGATTGGTCTTTGCAACAAGATCCTTCAGATGAGCAAGGTCTTCGTCAACCTGAGCCTTAAGTCCGGCATCCAGCTTGTCACCGACTTCCTCCATGGCCTTTTCGGTCTGGAATACAAGGGAATCGGCTTCGTTACGAACTTCAACGCCTTCCTTACGCTTCTTATCCTGAGCCTCATACTCGGCAGCTTCCTTAACGGCGCGCTCGATTTCGTCATCCGACAGGTTGGAGCCTGCGGTAATCGTGATATGCTGCTCACGTCCGGTTCCGAGATCCTTGGCGGATACGTTTACAATGCCGTTTGCATCGATATCGAACGTAACCTCAATCTGCGGAACACCTCTTCTTGCCGGCGGGATTCCGTCGAGACGGAACTGGCCGAGACTCTTGTTGTCCTTGGCAAACTGACGTTCACCCTGTACAACGTTAATATCAACAGCAGTCTGGTTATCGGCTGCGGTCGAGAATACCTGGCTCTTCTTAGTCGGGATCGTCGTATTTCTCTCAATCAGTCTGGTTGCTACGCCGCCCATCGTCTCAATCGAAAGAGAAAGAGGCGTAACATCGAGCAGAAGGATGTCACCTGCACCGGCATCACCGGCAAGCTTGCCGCCCTGAATGGAAGCACCGAGTGCAACGCATTCGTCGGGGTTCAGGGACTTGTTCGGCTCATGACCGGTCAGCATGCGAACCTTCTCCTGTACGGCAGGAATACGGGTCGAACCGCCGACAAGCAATACCTTCGAAAGATCGGAAGGCGTAAGGCCTGCATCACGAAGCGCGTTCTGTACGGGCGTTGCGGTACGCTCAATCAAATCATGCGTAAGCTCTTCGAACTTTGCTCTCGTAAGATTGATGTCAAGGTGCTTGGGGCCGTCCGCATTGGCCGTAATGAACGGCAGGTTGATATTGGTCGTCGTGGAAGCGGAAAGCTCCTTCTTGGCCTTCTCGTCAGCTTCCTTCAGTCTCTGAAGAGCCATCTTATCAAGGCCGAGGTCGATTCCTTCCTGCTTCTTGAATTCGTCAATCAGATAACGGGTGATTCTCTCATCGAAATCATCACCGCCGAGTCTGGTATCGCCGTTCGTTGCAAGAACTTCGATAACGCCGTCACCGATATCGATGATGGAAACATCGAAAGTACCGCCGCCGA
>CADBTG010000019.1 GCA_902797475.1 uncultured Lachnospiraceae bacterium
GGAATTGTTCCGGATGGAGCAGTATGTGGAGATGGCGCTCGGCTATGTGCGCCTCGGCGAGGATGCTTCGGACATCGTGATTAAAGAATGCGACCTTGACGAACTGATCCGCGCGTCCGTAAGAAGGTTCGCGTCGCAGTTCATCGCGAAAAAGCTCACATTTTCCTACGAGCCCGCGAAGGTGACGGTCGTGACCGACGGCAAATGGTTCTCCTTCATGCTCGAGCAGCTGCTCTCTAACGCCGTGAAGTATACCTACGAGGGCGGTGTTTCGGTGACGCTGACGGAGGATGCCAAAGTCATCATAAAGGACACCGGAATCGGAATCGCGCCGGAGGATGTGCCGCGGGTTTTCGAAAAGGGTTTTACCGGGTTTAACGGCCGGCCGGGGGCTTCGGAAACGCCGCAAAGCGGACGCGCGACGGGACTCGGCCTGTACCTTTGCAAGAAGGTCGCGCACAAGCTGAATGTCGGGCTTTCGGTCACGTCGGAAGTCGGCAGGGGCAGCACATTTACCATTGATATGAGAAAGGAAGAGATCGTTCCCGAATAGAAACGATAAGGGTGGGAGAAATGAAAAGAAGCTTATTGATGATGGCCGTGATTGCGGTTTGCGGCTGCTGCATATTGGGCGGATGCAAAAAAGATGCGCCGTCGAAGGATGCATCGAAGACAAATGCCACGACCCCGTCGGGCGGACAGGAAAGCACGCCGGAGAATACGCCGACACCGACAGAAGTCCCGACGGCCACGCCGACACCGACTTTGTCGCCGCTTGAACGGATTGAGCAGACCCGTAAGACACTTCTAAGCAAAGCCGATTACTATGATTCGCTTGACAATACGTCCGAACGGACCTGGCAGTTCATTCGCACAAAGGACCATACGAAGTCGGGCACGCGCGAATTCATTCCGATTGCGGATTACGGCGGGTTTTACGTGAATATGTCGGCTACCGACGAGGATAAGGTCATCTACCTGACATTTGACTGCGGCTACCCGTCAAATCTGACCGAGAAGATTCTCAATACGCTTAAAAAGCATAACGCGAAGGCAAGCTTCTTCGTAACGAAGATGTATCTTGAAAAATGCATGCCCTATGCCATCCGGATGAAGCAGGAAGGTCATGCGGTCTGCAATCACACGGTTCATCATGCCGACCTTCGCAACGCTTCGGTTGAGGAGATTGTGTCGGAAATCATGGATGTCGCGGAATATTTCTATCTACAGACCGGCTATGAGTTCGATCCGTATTTCCGCACGCCGTCCGGCTCCTACACCGTGCGGCTTCTGACGCTGATCAGGGATGCCGGCTACCGGACCGTGTTCTGGAGCATTGCATACGGGGATTATGACAAGAAGAACCCGCCGGCACCGGGCTATGTCACGGATCACTTTAAGACTTACCATCACAGCGGCGCCGTCGCTTTGATGCACAATGACTGTCAGCAGAACGCTGACGAGCTCGACGCCGTCTTAACCTATCTTGAGCAGCAGGGCTACCGCTTCGCTCTGATGGATGAGATTCCGTAAGCTGTCATCTTACGATATTGTCACATGACAGACGGAAAATGTAACCGAAATCGATGTTTGTACACCGCCGCGCATGGTATCATACGGTTGTAAACACGGGAAAGGCCCGGACGTGTGCGGCGGTGTATTTTGCACTTAAGGGGGGAGCGTTCGCGGACGGGCCGACCGATGCGAGAACAACCATACGGAGGAAATCATGGCAATACTGCAGGTAGAAAATCTGAAGAAGATTTACACGACAAGATTCGGAGGGAATAAGGTTCAGGCCCTCTCGAACGTCACATTTTCCGTGGAGAAGGGTGAGTATGTAGCAATCATGGGTGAGTCGGGGTCCGGTAAGACGACGCTTCTTAACATTCTGGCGGCGCTTGACCGGCCCACGAGCGGCAAGGTGTTTCTCGAAGGCAGAGAACTCTCCGCGATCAAGGAATCCGAGATGGCGACCTTCCGAAGAGAGAACCTCGGATTCGTATTCCAGGAGTTCAACCTTCTCGATACCTTTTCCATTCGGGACAACATTCTTCTGCCGCTCGTATTAAACGGTGCCAAAGCATCGGATCTCGAAGCAAAGCTTCTGCCAATCGCCAAGAAGCTCGGAATCGACGACCTTCTTTCGAAGTTTCCGTATGAGGTTTCCGGAGGACAGAAACAGCGTACGGCGGTTGCCAGAGCACTGATTACCGATCCGAAGCTGATTCTTGCCGATGAGCCGACCGGCGCGCTTGACTCGAAGTCGACCGACGAGTTGCTTCGCGTATTCCGCCAGATCAACGAGATGGGACAGACGATTCTTATGGTAACGCACTCCACGAAGGCCGCAAGCCATGCGTCCCGCGTGTTATTTATCAGAGACGGTGAGGTGTTCCACCAGATTTACAGAGGGGATTGTACGAATGAGCAGCTGTATCAGAAGATTTCGGATACCCTTACGTTGCTGACGACAGGCGGTGAGCAGAGATGAAAATAGGACTTTTCTTCCGGCTCGCGTGGTCAAACCTCAAGAAAAACCACCAGCTGTACATTCCGCACATTCTGGCGGGAACCGGCCTGGTCGGAATCTTTTATATCATGATGACGCTTGCGAAAGATGAGCGGATTAAGAACATCAAGGGCGGCTATGCGATTCCGGATATCATGATGATCGGAATCTGGGTGGTTGTGCTTCTCTCAGTCATCCTTGTGTTCTTTACAAATAGCTTTTTGATGAAGCAGCGGACGCGTGAATACGGCATGTATAACGTGCTCGGCATGGAAAAAAGGCATGTCGGCCGAATCATGTTTCTGGAGAGCCTGATCTCGACGGTGATCTCCATCGTCCTGGGAATTCTCTTCGGCATTCTCGTGTACAAGCTTTGCTGCCTGTTCATCTGTAAGATCCTGCGTGTTGAAACGATTCTCGGATTCTATGTGAATTGGGAAAGTCTTTGGAAGACGGCGGCCGGCTTCGGAGCGATGTATCTGGCGGCATTCCTTTGGAACCGGATCCGCCTTGCGAGACTTCGTCCGGTGGAACTGTTAAGCGCCCAGGCAGGCGAGAAAGAACCGAAGACCAAATGGATTCTTCTGTTGATCGGGCTGGCAACGCTCGGAACCGGTTATTATCTTGCGCTGACGGCGGAATCACCGGTGAAAGCCATCAAGGTTTTCTTTATTGCCGTTATTCTGGTCATCGTCGGAACGTATGCGCTGTTTCTGGCCGGATCGATTGCATTTCTCAAATTCCTTCGCAGAAGGAAGGGGTTCTACTACCGTAGAACGAACATGATTGCAGTATCCGATCTGCTGTACAGAATGAAGCAGAATGCGGTCGGCCTTGCTTCCATAGCGATTCTCGCGACCGGTGTTTTGGTCATGATTTCGACTACCGTCAGTTTGTATTCCGGTGCGGAGGATTCTCTTAAGCACTCCTTCATGGACGGAAAAGCCGATCTCTTCGTGTCGGCAACCATCCACAGTTATGCAGAGGATGAGAAAAAATGGCATATGGAACTTGTCCCGGAGGACGTTCTTCGGGAGAATACCGAACGGATCATCGAGAAGTACGGGTCAAAGGTGACGTCATTTCATGCTGCCTGGAATGTGGCAGAAAGTTTCTGCCTGGAGAAAGACGGAAGCACGCACCTGTTCCTTCCGGACAGGACGTTAGATATGCCGCCCGAGAATGCCATGGTATTTCTCTTCATGACGGCAGCGGATTATCAGGGGATAACCGGTATTGATGCGCAGTTTGGCGAGGGGGAGATCGGTTGGGTGCCGCTTTCGAAGAATGCGGCAAGCCTGACCGGAAGAGTTGACGGAACGATTCGGTTCGGTTCGAAGACTTATACGGTGAAAGAAAAACTGGATTACTTTCCGAACAGCATAGAGATTTCGATTATCGATGCATACGGCATCATTCTTCCGACCGTTGAGGATTTGGAGAATGTCGGCGAACAGATCATGAAGGAAACGGACTGGTACAAAACGCCGATTTCTTACACGTATGCAGTAAAGATTGCCGACCCGGATATCGTTTCGAAGAATGACCCCGACGGAGAAATCGAGGACGACTTCGCATTTGCCATAAACGAGTATGTGATCAAAACATACGGAAAGGATTACAGTAACACTGCGGGATGGAACAGCATCTGGAAGACGCGTGACGAGATGTACGCCATCTACGGTTCACTGTTCTTCCTCGGCATTCTGTTAAGCATTGTATTCCTGTTCGCTACGGCACTGATTATCTACTATAAGCAGATTTCCGAGGGCTACGATGACCGTCACCGTTTCCAGATTCTTCTGAAGGTCGGGATGACGGCAAATGAGACGAAAGCCACGATTCGCCGCCAGATTGTCATTGTGTTCCTGCTGCCGGTGATCACGGCCGTGATACACATGACCGTTGCTTATCCGGTCATTCTCAAGCTGCTCGGATTGCTGCAGCTTTATAACGACAAGCTGTTCCTTCTGTGCACGATTTTGACCATTGCGGCATTCACCGCGTTATATATGGTCATCTACCGTCTGACGGCGAGAACCTATTACCGGATCGTACGGTGACGGTTACTCGACGCACAGAAGAAGATATTTATAATACGTGTGATTTTTCTCATGATCGTAGAGATTGATCAGACTCACGGAATACAGGTCGGAACAGGCTTTCAGTCTGTTCCGATTTATGTATGCGGCAATCTTGCGGTAGCTTTTATCGATATCGGTCGCATTGTGGTCATGCGAGCAGAGCACAGCCCGTCTCGACGGCAGTGGGAAGAACCGCGTATGATCCGGCGGCAGAAGGGAGAGGGTGATGACGTTATTGTAGGAATAATTCTCCGAGATGAAATCCCGGTAGGCAATCGTCGCGCCGGAAGGGTAAGTGACGAGCTCCTCCCCGGCACTCATCTTTGAAAAATGCAACGAAATCTCTTTCGCGATATCCGCGGAATGATAAGCCCCGCTCCTTTTGTGAATCGGCGTCTCGATGACACTGATGGCGGGAATCTCCGAAAGAAAAGGAACCCCGGGCTTAACATGAGCATAGTTCTCCGTAAACCAGGCACCCAGTTTAAGGGCGCTTATTTTTTTGTCGAGAAGCCGTCTTTCGCGCTCCAGGTCGGCAATTTTCGCATTGATCACCGGGACCAGACCGTCTCTTGAGGCATCGTGAACCATCCCGCTGATTTCCTTGATGGAGCAACCGGCCTGACGCATTGTCGAGATGAAATAGAAGGAACTGATCTGCGAGGTGGAATAGTAATGATAGCCGTTCTCGGGATCGACATAGGGAGTCAGAATACCCTGTTCGTAATAGTGCCGAAGCGTGTCTCTTGTCGTGCCGCAAAGCTTCGCAAAACGGCCTACCGTAAGGGAATATTCATAGTTGCGGCTGCCGGAATCATGCTCTTTCATGGGGCTGTCCTTTCAACGAAAATTGAGGAAATAGGGGGTTGACCTGGGGGTAACCCCCAAGAATATTATAGCACTGGATCAGAAAAATGCAACCGCCCGACGGCGGAAAAAAGGAGGATTATTATGAAAGACATTACCGCAACCATCATCCATATCATTGCCGAGTATCTCGATAAGGACGAGGCAGAGCTGTCTGCTTCCGACAAGTTCACCGACATCGGACTTGACTCTCTGGACATCATGGAACTCGTCATGCAGATGCAGGAAGAGTTCGACTGCAAGATTGAGCTGACGCAGGAAATCACGACAATCGAGAAGCTTGCCGAGCTGATTGCCAACACGCAGCAGTAAGAAACAGAGGGAGAACATTATGGAACAGAATCCGGTATGCAGCATGCTCGGAATCACCTATCCGGTCATCCAGGGAGGCATGGCCTGGGTTGCCGATGCCGAACTGGCCGCTGCAGTCTCGAATGCCGGCGGACTCGGACTGATTGCCGCCATGAACTCGAACGGAGAGCAGTTAAGGGAACAGATTGTTAAGGCGAGAACTCTGACAGACAAGCCTTTCGGCGTAAATCTCATGCTGATGAGCCCATTCATCGAAGAGGCTGTCTCGGCTGTCTGTGAGGAGGGTGTCAAGGTCGTTACGACCGGCGCCGGAAATCCCGCGAAGTATATGGACCGATTAAAGGAAGCAGGTGTTAAAGTCATCTGCGTCGTAGCCGGCGTTGCGCTTGCCGTGATGGCGGAACGCATGGGTGCCTGCGCGGTTGTGGCCGAAGGATGTGAGTCCGGCGGCCATGTCGGCGAGACGACAACAATGGCGCTTGTACCGCAGGTCGTGGATGCCGTTTCGATTCCGGTCATTGCCGCAGGCGGCATCGCGGACGGAAGAGGAATGGCAGCCGCATTCCTTCTCGGCGCACAGGGAATCCAAATGGGAACGAGATTCCTGACGGCGAAGGAGTGCACGATTCATCCGAATTACAAGGCAAAGGTCATTGCCGCGAACGACCATGATACGGTTGTGACCGGAAAGACGCTCGGCCATCCCGTGCGCGCACTTAAAAACCGCATGACGAGAGAGTTTCAGAAGAAGGAAGCCGATCCGAATACGACACCGGACGAGCTTCAGGCGATGGGAGCAGGCGCTCTTCGGCGAGCGGCAAGAGAGGGAGACGTCCAATACGGCTCGTGCATGTGCGGGCAGATTGCCGGATTGGTGAAAACCGAGGACAGCTGTGCGGATATCGTCCGCGGCATCTGTGAGGATGCGAAAAAGCAGCTGGCCCTTGTGACAGGGAGATTGTAATGGGCAGGACAGCGTTTTTATTTGCCGGACAGGGAAGTCAGTACCCGGGGATGGGCAAGGAACTGTACGACGGAATTCCGGAAGTTAAGGAATTGTTCGACAGGGCTGAGCAGATATGCCCGGGCACGCTTTCAAGAATGTTTTCCGGAACCGAAGAAGAACTGAAAAGAACCGACAACACCCAGCCGTGCCTGTTTCTGGCGGATCTTGCCGCGGCGACGGCTCTTATGAGCAGGGGCATCATGCCCGATGCGCTTGCCGGCTTTTCGCTCGGGGAGATTCCGGCGCTTGCCGTTTCCGGAATCTTAAGCGAAGACGATGCCTTCCGCCTCGTCGTAAGCCGCGGACAGCGCATGCAGAAGGCAGCCGAAGCAAGGCAGGGCAGCATGATTGCCGTGCTCAGAATGGACGCGGCAGAACTTCGTAAGCTTTGCGAAGAAGAGGGCGTTTATCCGGTCAACTATAACTGCCCGGGACAGATTGTCGTATCGGGCGATAACGAGGCCATGGTAAATGTGAAAGCTCGTCTCACGGACCTCGGCGTCCGCTTCATCGAGCTTGCGGTGGGAGGACCCTTCCATACGCCGTATATGGCGGAAGCCGCAGCCGGTCTTAAGAAAGATGCTGAGGGGCTTCCGATTAAGGCTCCCCGGATTCCGCTTTACGCAAACCGGACCGGGCTTCCGTATCCCGAAGACCGTGAGGGGATTCTGACAACGCTTTCCGAGCAGATCTGCAACAGCGTTCTGTTCGAGGACACGCTTCGGAACATGGCAGCGGACGGCGTCGATACGTTCATCGAGTGCGGTCCCGGAAAGACGTTGTCCGGATTTGTCAAGAGAACCGTTCCGGGTGCAAGGATTCTGCAGGTGTCCGATTTGTCTTCATTAAACGCAGCGGAGGAAGGAAAATGACACTGAACGGGAAGATTGCCGTCATCACGGGCGGCACGAGAGGCATCGGGTATGCCGTTGCGAAGAAGTTCGCCGAACAGGGGGCACGGCTTGCGCTGATTGCCGCGCACGGCGGGGAAAGAGCGGAAGAGGCCGTTAAGAAGCTTACCGATGACGGCGCGGAAGCACGGCTTTATGTATGCAATATCGCAGAGCCTTCCGAGGTGAGTGAAACCGCGGAGAAAATCCTTGCGGATTTCGGCGGCATCGATATCTTGGTGAACAATGCCGGAATCACGAGAGACAACCTTCTGCCGTCACTTTCGACGGATGACATCAGCGATGTGATTGACGTGAATCTGAAGGGCGCCATTTACGTAACGAGGGCATTCATCCGCACATTTGTCAGAAGAAAAGCAGGCTCGATCATCAACATCAGCTCGGTGGTCGGCATGATGGGCAACAAAGGGCAGACCAACTACGCCGCATCCAAGGCGGGCATCATCGGATTTACCAAATCCCTCGCGAAGGAATACGGCAGGCGGAACATCCGCTGTAACGCCATTGCTCCCGGCTATATCGCAACGGACATGACGGCAGCGCTGAGCCCTGAGGTTACGGAGGAGCTGACGAAGCAACTGCCGCTCGGGCGGCTCGGAACGCCGGAGGATGTCGCGGAACTGGCCCTGTTTTTGGCGGGCGACGCTTCTGGGTATATTACGGGGGAAGTCATCAAGGTAGACGGAGGAATGTATGTTTAGAGTAGCAGTGACGGGCATGGGCGTCATCACGCCTGTGGGAAATGACATAGAGACATTTTGGAGTAACGCGAAGAATGCCGTTTGCGGCGTCGGAAATATCAGCCGCTTTGACGCGTCGGGACTGAAGGTATCCCTCGATGCGGAGGTAAAGGATTTCAATCCGAAGCAATATTACGATTCGATGCAGGAAATCAGAAGATCGGACCTGTTCATGCAGTATGCGATGGCAGCGGCGAAGCAGGCCGTTGAACAGAGCGGCATTCTTTCATCCGATATCGATAAGGAGCGGCTCGGCGTGTACATCGGCTCCGGCATCGGCGGAATCGGGACGACAATCCGCGAGCATGACCGTCTCAATGAAAAGGGACCGGATATGGTTTCCCCGTTCTTCGTTCCGATGATGATCGGCAATATGGCAGCAGGCTCGGTAGCAATCCGGTTCGGCGCCAAGGGACCGACGCTTCCGGTTATTACAGCCTGCGCGACCAGCACGCATACGATTGGCGAGGCATATCGGGCGATTCGCCACGGTTATGCGGATGCCATCATTGCGGGCGGCAGCGAGGCTTCAATCAACGCACTTGCGATGGCCGGCTTTGTCAACTGTCAGGCGCTGAGTCTTTCGGAGAATCCAGACGAAGGAAGCCTTCCTTTTGACCGCAGAAGAGGCGGCTTTGTCATGGGTGAGGGCGCGGGAATTCTCGTCCTTGAGGAGTATGAGCACGCAAAGAAGCGCGGCGCAACGATTTATGCTGAGGTGACCGGTTACGGAAACACCTGCGACGCTTATCATATCACGGCGCCCGACCCGTCGGGAAGCGGCGCTGTCAGAGCCATCCGGATGGCGGTTTCGGAATCCGGAATCGGGGACGATGACACGGTTTACGTGAATGCGCACGGAACCGGAACACACCTAAATGACGTAATGGAGACGAAAGCGCTCCGCGAGGTATTCGGCAAGCAGGCTGTAAAGCTGCATATCAGCTCCACGAGGTCGGTAACCGGGCATATGCTCGGCGCGACCGGTGCTGTAGAGGCAATCGCCTCGGTGCTCGCGCTTCGGGACGGCATTGTGCCTCCGACAGCCAATTACCGCGAGCCCGATCCGGAGTGCGATCTGAACTATACGCCGAATGTTGCCGTGAAGGCGGATCTGACCTGTGCGATTAGCACGTCGCTCGGCTTCGGCGGACACAATGCCTGCATCGCATTTCGAAAGGCGTAAGGGTGCTTGGGAGGAAGAGATTATGAATTCGCTTAAGGAATGTGCGGAACTCTTTGAACGGCTCGGACTGACCGAATTGTTCGTAAAAGACGGGGAGCAGGAATTAAGGCTTACAAAGCAATATGCCTGTCCGTCGCCTGCAATGGTTTCGGCGCCTGCGCTTCAGACGGCACCTGTGCAGACGGATGTCGAAGAGCCGGCCGAAAAGGAAAGCGTGAAGACAGCGGAAATCCCCGCGGGGGAGATGATTAAGGCACCGCTTCTTGGCATTTTCCACGGAAGGGCGCAGGAGGGTGCGGTTAAAATCGGTGACACCGTGAAAAAGGGTGAGACGCTTTGCGCGATCGAGGCCATGAAGATGATGAATGAGGTCACGTCGCCGAAGGACGGCGTGATCGCGGACATTCTCGCATCGGAGGGCGCTCTGGTCGAGTACGGGCAGCCGCTTTTCGTACTGGCGTGACGGGGAGGAAATATGCTTCGGGATGAGATTAAGACGATACTGCCGCACAGGGAGCCGATGCTTCTTGTGGACGAGGTCGTGAAAAATGAGGACGGGACGGCAACCGGGTACTACACGGTTCGGGGGGATGAGTTCTTTTTGAAGGGCCATTTTCCGGGAAATCCGATTGTGCCGGGTGTGATACAGTGTGAGATGATGGCGCAGGCGGCGTGCATCCTTTTCGCGGATCAGATGCGGGAAGAGGGTGCGCTGCCGGTCTACGCCGGACTCGATAAGGTTCGGTTCCGCAATATGGTGAAGCCGGGCGATAAGGTGCGCATTGACACGAAGCTTCTTCGGTCGTGCGGCCCGATGCATACGCTTCACGGAGAACTGAGCGTTGACGGAAAGAAATGCGCCGGCGGAGATTTTTCGTTTGTGATTGTATCCGCGGCGAAGTAGTTTGCGTGGGAGGAAACAGATGTTTTCGAAGATTCTGATCGCGAACCGGGGAGAGGTGGCGGTCCGGGTAATCCGGGCGTGCAAGGAGATGGGCATCGATACGGTGGCCGTCTGCTCGTCGGCTGACCGGGAAGCCCTGCATACGGTCATGGCGGACAAAAGCTATTGCATCGGCGGGCCACTCGCATCGGAAAGCTATCTGAACATGGACGCGATTCTGACAGTCGCGAAAAAAAGCGGCGCGGACGCGATTCATCCGGGGTACGGCATGCTGGCTGAGAATCCCGAATTTGCCCGTCTCTGTGAGGCGGCCGGAATTACGTTAATCGGTCCGGGCGCAGTCGTGATGGA
>CADBTG010000020.1 GCA_902797475.1 uncultured Lachnospiraceae bacterium
CAAGGGGCTTGAGTTTCCGATTGTCTTTCTGATCGACTGCGAGCGGGACACCTATTATTCCGGTGACAATCCCGTCATGCTGTTCCATTCGAGGCTCGGCATCGGGCCGACGGCTTTCTTCCCGGAAGAACGCCGCATGACGGATACGTATCTGAAGCAGGCCGTCGCAAGAAGGCGCCACCGTGACGAGGTCGGAGAAGCAATCCGCCTTTTGTATGTTGCGATGACAAGAGCGAAGGAAAAGCTCATCCTGACCGGTTATATGAAAGCCGCACGCTTCGGGAAAATGCTGACGAACCTGACGCCTCCCGATGAACCGATGGAGTATTCCGACATCGAGCATGCCGGCAACTATCAGGAGCTGATCCTTCCGTGCATTCTTTCGGGCATCCCGAAAGAGGAACGGGACCGGATTCAGCCGATCGGAAAGGATATCTGGGCCGGATTTTCCGAGGTTCACACGGCGAACTGGATCATCAAAACCGTTTCGGACGAAACACTCGAAACGGCAAAGCTTAAGCGGACGGCACCTGCCGGAATCGCGAAAAATGAAGAGCCGGTAGCGAAGGTAATGCGGGAATTCTTCTCGTACCGGTATCCGCACCAAAACGGCGGAGCACCGGTGAAGCTTTCGGTTTCCGCCCTGAAGAAGAGCCGGCTGGAAGAAACGGACATTGTGCAGGACCATCCGGATGCCCATATCGAGCACGAACCCGAAAAACTGCCGCCTGTTCCGAAATTCATTTCGCCTGCGGAAACCTCCGAGGATATGCGCGGTGCCATGCGCGGAACATGGTACCACAGAATTCTCGAGCTGCACGATTACGGGCGCGAAGGTACCGCAGCCGATTGGAAGAGCGAAGTAACCGAAATGGTGAACGGCGGATTTGTTCCGAAGGAAACCCTTACCGCGATTGATTTTAATAAGCTCGGGAACTTCTGCCGCTCCGATATCGGACAGAGAATGAAACAGGCAGCGCTTCAGGGCACGTTAAAGAGAGAGCAGGCATTTGTCATGGGCGTTCCGGCCGATACGATTCAGGCGGAATATCCTGCCTCGGAAACGGTTTTGATTCAGGGAATCATCGATGCTTTCTTCGAGGAAGAGGACGGCATTGTCCTCGTCGATTACAAGACCGACCGGGTCGGCATCGAAGACGGAGAAGAGATTCTTAAGTCCCGTTACGGGATTCAGCTTCGCTATTATGCGGACGCAATTACCCGGGGAACCGGAAAAATAGTAAAAGAATGTGTGATTTACAGTTTTGCTCTTCAAAAATCCGTGCCGTTGTAGTATAATAGATGCGGTTCTGTGGCCCTTCTGTTCCGGACAGAAGTCGAGGAGAGAAATCATGCGAGAGAAGATCATATTCATTTACAATCCGAATGCCGGCAAGAAGAAGATCAGCGTCAAACTGAACGACATCGTTCGGGAGCTGGTCGAGGATAACTGTGACCTTATTCTGAGTCCTACGAAAAAGCACGGCGACGCGAAGGATGCCGTTATGACTTACCTGCGGGAAGGCATGCTGAAGCGGATCATCTGCTCCGGCGGTGACGGCACGCTTCACGAAGTCATAAACGGAATGCTTTCCTGTGAGCAGACCGGACAACGCGTGCCGCTTCTTTACATTCCGGCGGGAAGCACCAACGATTTCGGAAAGTCCTTAAAGCTTCCGAAAGACATGGTGGAAATTGCCAAGCTCGGGCGGGAAGGCATGTGTTATCCGTGCGACATGGCAGTGTTCAATACCGAGTATTTCGTTTATACGGCCGCTTTCGGCATGTTCACGAAGGTTTCGTACGAAACGAAACAGAGCATGAAGAACGTGTTCGGTCACATGGCTTATGTGCTGAACGGCGCGGCTTCGTTAACGCATATTGAAAAATACAACATGAAGATTTCGTATGACGAGCGTTATACGGAGGGCACGTTTGTTTACGGAATGGTTGTGAATTCCGAGTCCGTCGGCGGTTTCAAGGGAATCACCGGAAAGGACGTGTCCCTGAATGACGGCTATTACGAAATGCTTCTTGTCAGGGAATTCAAAGCCTTTGAGCTGCCGGATATCATCAACAGCATCCTGCATGCGGATTATTCGAATCCGAATCTTTTGCATGCGCGTGTCAAGCATGTCCGGTTCGAATGCGACAGGCCGGTTTCCTACACGCTCGACGGCGAGTTCGGCGGCGAATGCCGTGTGGCGGATATTTCGATTCGCTACCGTGCCGTTGATTTTATGATCCCGAAGACGTTGATCGGACTTTGGGAAGGGGCCGACAAGGCCTGGTAAAAACGTACCCGAATTCCGGCGGAATCGCATCATGCGAGGGGAAAGCCGGAGTATAAAATAACACTTTTGGAGGTAGACTATGTATTATATCGGTGTGGATCTGGGAACGTCATCCGTTAAGCTTCTGATGATGGATGAAAAAGGCGAGATCAAGAATATCGTTTCAAAGGAGTATCCGCTTTTCTTCCCGAAGACCGGATGGTCCGAGCAGAAGCCGGAAGACTGGTGGACGCAGATGAAGGCAGGCGTAAAGGAACTCGTAAAGGGCTTTGACGCAAGTCAGGTTGCCGGCATCAGCTTCGGCGGACAGATGCACGGTCTTGTCATTCTCGATGAGAACGACAATGTGCTTCGTCCCGCAATTCTGTGGAATGACGGACGTACCCAGGAGGAATGCGATTACCTGAACAATGTCATCGGACGCGAGAAGATTTCCGCTTACACTGCCAACATGGCGCTGACCGGATTTACCGCACCGAAGCTTTTATGGGTGAAGAAGCATGAGCCCGAAATCTTCGCAAAGATCTGCAAGATCATGCTTCCGAAGGATTACATTGCATACCTTCTTTCAGGCGTTCACTGCACGGATGTTTCGGATGCTTCCGGAATGCTCCTGTTTGACGTTAAGAACAAGTGCTGGTCCAAGGAGATGATCGACATCGTCGGCATTAAGGAAAGCCAGCTCGCTAAGATTTTCGAGAGCTACGAGGTTGTCGGAACGATTCTTCCCGAGGTTGCCGAAGAGCTCGGTCTTCCGAAGACCGTTAAGATCATCGCAGGTGCCGGAGACAACGCTGCAGGCGCTGTCGGAACCGGAACGCTTGAGCACGGCATGTGCTCGGTATCCCTCGGAACGAGCGGCACCGTATTCATCGCTACCGATGAGTTCGCGGTTGACGACAAGAATGCAATGCATTCCTTCGCACATGCGAACGGCCGTTATCATTTCCTCGGCTGCATGCTTTCCGCAGCTTCCTCCAACAAGTGGTGGATGGATGACATCATCGGCACGAAGGATTACGCTGCCGAGCAGAAGAACATCAAGGAAATCGGCAAAAACAACGTTTACTATCTGCCTTACCTGATGGGCGAGCGCACACCTCACAACAATCCCGATGCAAGGGGCTGCTTCATCGGTCTTTCGATGGACACGAAGCGTGAAGACATGACGCTTGCGGTTATGGAAGGTGTTACCTACGCACTTCGCGACGCACTTGAGATTGCAAGAAGCTTCGGCGTTAAGATCGAGCGCATCCGTGCGATCGGCGGCGGCGCCAAGAGCCCGCTCTGGTGCAAGGTTTTAGCCAATATCATGAACGTTAAGGTTGACAAGATCAACTGCGAAGAAGGCCCCGGCTACGGCGCTGCAATCCTTGCGGCTGTCGGCTGCGGCGAGTACGCAAGCGTGGAAGAAGCGGCAGGCAAGCTGATCCGCGTCGTTGACACGATTGACCAGGATCCCGCAATTGTTGCGGAATACGAGAAGCGGTATCAGATTTTCCGCGGACTGTATCCGGCACTGGTACCTTCCTTTAAGGCTATGGCCGAATTAAACAAATAAGACATGAAGCCGGCGGACCCCGTTCTCGGGGTTCGCTTTCTGGCGTTTTTTAGTAACCCTCGGGAGGTGGAAAATGGAAGCCTACACCGATTTTGCATCGGTATACGATCTGTGCATGGATACGGTTCCGTACGACGAATGGGCGCAGGCAATCCGCGACCGGCTTACGGAGTACGGCATATCCGACGGGCTTGTGTGCGAGCTCGGCTGCGGTACCGGCGAAATGACGGAACGGCTTTCCCAGCTCGGTTACGATATGATCGGAATCGACGCCTCCGAGGATATGCTCATGGAAGCCCGCGAAAAGCTCTATGAGCGCACGGAAGGAGAGGAACGTGACATTCTCTACCTGTTGCAGGATATGCGCGAATTTGAGCTTTACGGGACTGTCAGGGCATTTGTCAGCGTATGCGACAGCATGAACTACATGCTGACGGAGCAGGACCTTTTGAAGGTGTTCCGGCTGGTCAACAATTATCTCGACCGAAACGGCATCTTTTTGTTCGACATGAAGACCGAAGCCTGTTACCTTGAGATGGGCAACGAAACGCGTGCCGAGAATTTTAACGGTGCCGCCGTTATCTGGGAGAATTCCTACAAAAAGCGCAAGAAACAGAATACGTACCGGGTTACGATGTTTCTTCGCGAACACGGAGATCTGTACCGCAAATCATCCGAAATCCACGTGCAGCAGGCCTACACGCCGGAGCAGGTGAAGAAGCTTCTTGCCGAAGCCGGAATGGAGTTTCTGTCGGTCTGGGACGTCGAAACGGGCCTTCCCGTTACCAAAGAGACGAAACGCATGATGTTCGCCGCAAGAGAAGGCTTTCAACCCGGAAAATGCTACGAAACGGAATAAGAGACAGGTTATATGAGTGATACTTTAATTCGGGCCTATGCCGCGGACGGATTCGTACGGGCATTTGCCGCATCCACAAAAGATATCGTCGCATTTGCCAAAAAGGCGCACGGCACGAGCCCGGTCTGCACGGCAGCGCTCGGAAGGCTACTTACGGCCGGCTCCATGATGGGCTCGATGATGAAAAGCAGGGCCGACATCATGACGCTTTTGATTCGCTGTGAGGGACCGATCGGCGGCCTTTGCGTAACGGCGGATGCCGAAGGCAATGTAAAAGGCTACGTGAATGAGCCTTTGGTCATGCTGCCCGCCAAGCCGAACCATCACTTCGATGTCGGCGGGGCGCTCGGAAAGGGCATTCTTTCCGTCATCCGTGACCTCGGCCTTAAGGATCCGTATGTCGGCGAAGTGGAACTGCAAACCGGTGAAATCGCGGAAGACCTGACTTACTATTTTGCTTCGAGCGAGCAGACGCCGTCCGTTGTCGGACTCGGCGTTTTGATGAACAAAGACAATACGGTCGCCTGCGCGGGCGGCTTTATCCTGCAATTGATGCCCGACTGTCCGGAGGACGTAATCGAACGGATCGAGCAGAACATCAAGGACATTCCGAGCGTGACAGACATGCTTTCCTCGGGCATGACCCCGGAGGACATTATCAACAGGACGCTCGACGGTCTGAACCCCGAGGTTACCGATACCCTGACGCCGAAGTATCTTTGCAACTGCTCGAAGGAGCGTTATGCGAAGGGCATCATGAGTCTCGGCAAAAAGGACCTCGATTCCCTGATTGCAGGCGGGGAGGATATTGAAGTGGTATGCAGATTCTGCGGAAAGAAATATGTCTTTACCGCGGATGAACTGAAAGACATGCAGCGTTAAGGAGGATAAAAATGGGAACTAAGAATGCCTGGCTGAAGTATGATAAGAAGGCCATGAAGGAAGTGATGGACTTTGCGGAGCAGTACCGGCAGTTCATCAGTAAAAACAAGACCGAGCGTGCCTGCGCGGAAAGCGTAATCAGTAAGGCGCAGAAGCTCGGCTTCAAGGACCTTGCGAAGGTGAAGAAGGTTAAGGCGGGCGACCGTCTCTATGCTTCTTTGATGGGCAAGACAGTTGCGCTTTTCCTGGTCGGAACCGAGCCGCTTTCTTCCGGCATGAAGATACTCGGCGCGCATATCGATTCGCCGAGGCTTGATCTGAAGCAGGAGCCGATTTACGAGGGCATTTCGAATGACGGCACCGATGCGGATCTGGCTCTTCTTGATACGCATTACTACGGCGGCATCAAGAAATATCAGTGGGTTACGCTTCCGATGGCCATGCACGGCGTCATCTGCAAGAAGGACGGCACGGTTGTAAAGGTTTCGATCGGTGATGAGCCCGGTGATCCGGTTTTCGGGATCAGCGACCTTCTTCCGCATCTTGCATCCGAGCAGATGAACAAGACCGGAGCGAAGATTGTCGAAGGCGAAAAACTCGATGTCACATTTGCCTCAATGCCTCTTAAAGGCGAGAAGAAAAAGGCCGTCAAGGCGCAGGCACTGAAGCTCCTTGCGAAAAAATACGACATCGAGGAAGCGGATTTCATGTCTGCGGAAATCGAAATCGTTCCCGCAGGCGAAGCCCGAGACATGGGCATTGACAGCTCGTTGATCATGGGCTACGGACATGACGACCGCGTGTGCGCTTTTCCGTCGGCGGAAGCACTGTTCCGGTTGGAGTCCACGGACCGTACGGCCGTATGCCTTTTGGTCGACAAGGAGGAGATCGGAAGCGTCGGCGCAACCGGCATGCATTCCCGTTTCTTCGAGAATACGGTTGCGGAGCTTTTGGACCGCATGGGCGATTACAGCGAGCTGAAGGTTCGCCGCGCTCTCCAGAATTCCGTGATGCTTTCCTCCGATGTGAGTGCCGCTTATGATCCGCTTTATCCGAGCGTGAGCCAGACGAGAAATACCGCATTCCTCGGCCGCGGCGTTGTATTTAACAAGTATACGGGTGCCCGTGGCAAATACGAATCAAACGATTCCGCTCCGGAGTTCTTCGCGCGGATCCGCAAAGTCTTCGATGATGCGGATGTCACGTTCCAGACTGCCGAGCTCGGCAAGGTTGATGCCGGAGGCGGCGGAACGATTGCCTATATCATGGCCGATTACGGCATGAACGTCATCGACAGCGGCGTTCCGGTGCAGAACATGCATGCGCCGTGGGAGGTTATCAGCAAGGCCGATCTGTATGAGGCACTGCAGGGCTATCTGGCATTTTACAAAGGCATGTAGGTGAACGGCATGGTAACGGTTAAGGTTCGCTATATCAGTAAAGAAATCGAGAAGCTCCGCTATATCGACGGCAAATCCGACTGGATTGATTTACGAAGCGCCGAGGATGTGGATATGAAGGCCGGCGAAAGCCGTTTGATCCGGCTCGGCATCGCAGTAGAGCTTCCGAAGGGCTATGAGGCGCACATTGTTCCGAGAAGCAGCACATTTCGGAACTTCGGACTGATCCAGACCAATCACATGGGTGTTGTCGACAACAGCTACTGCGGCGATGACGACGAGTGGATGGTTCCGGTCATGGCCGTCAGGGATACGCACATTTCCGTGAATGACCGGATTTGCCAGTTCCGGATCATGGAGAACCAGCCCGCTTTGTGCTTTGAAGAAGCAGAACATTTATCCGGAAAGACCCGAGGCGGTTTCGGGACAACCGGTAAAAACTAAAGTGTAATAAGAAAGAAGGACAGACATGATTAAGATTGACATTTTCTCCGGCTTTTTGGGCGCCGGAAAGACGACCCTCATTAAGAAACTGCTTGCCGACGGTTACCACGGCGAGAAGGTTGTTCTGATCGAGAACGAATTCGGTGAAATCGGCATCGACGGCGGCTTTTTGAAGGAGGCCGGCATCGAGATTACCGAGATGAATTCCGGCTGCATCTGCTGCTCGCTTGTCGGAGATTTCGGCGAAGCGCTTGTGAAGGTAAAGGAGCAGTTCCATCCGGACCGCATCATCATTGAGCCCTCCGGTGTCGGCAAGCTTTCCGACATTGAGAAGGCCGTGCTGAACATCAACGATCCGGACTTCGTGATTACCGGTCTTACGACGGTTGTGGATGCCGGCAAATGCCGCATTTACATGAAGAACTTCGGCGAGTTCTTCAACAATCAGGTGGAATATGCGCATACGATTCTTCTGAGCCGTTCCCAGAACGTAAGCGAGGAGAAGCTTCAGGCATGCGTTGCGCTGCTTCGCGAGAAGAACAAGGATGCCGCGATTGTCACAACGCCCTGGGATGAGCTGACCGGCGCACAGATTCTTGCCGCGATGGAGACGAAGAGAGACCTTGCTTCCGAGCTTTTCGAGGAAGAGGATATCTGCCCGCACTGCGGACATCATCATGACGAAGACGAGGAGTGCGAGCATGAGCATCATCACCACCATCACGACGATGATGACGACGATGAGGATGAGCACGAACATCATCACCATCATGACGATGATGACGATGATGACGAACACGAGCATCATCACCATCACCACGACGATGACGATGATGACGATGATGACGAGCACGAACATCATCACCATCACCATGAGGACGGCG
>CADBTG010000021.1 GCA_902797475.1 uncultured Lachnospiraceae bacterium
AGAGACGTCCCGTTCGCGGGCGCACCCAACACAATGAAAAAGCAGCCGCGCCCGGAAGATGTCTCGGAAGGATAGTCCTCCTTCCGAGACATCTTGCCGTCGGCAGGCTGCTTCTATATTGTCTGTTACCTTGGTGCGCCCGCGTCGGTCACCCTCGGCAGGCTGCGTCTTACCGGAATTAGTGGTGGAACAGTCTGATACCGGTAAATGCCATATACATGTCATGCTCGTCGGCAGCCTTGATGACAAGGTCGTCACGAACGGAACCACCGGGCTCGGCGATGTATTTAACACCGCTGCGGAAGGCACGCTCGATATTGTCGCTGAACGGGAAGAAAGCGTCGGAGCCAAGAGCAACGTCGGTGTTCTTGGAAAGCCAGGCCTTCTTGGCCTCGGGGCTGAAAACATCGGGCTTAACCTTGAAGATGTTCTGCCATTTGCCATCAGCAAGAACGTCCATGTAGTCTTCACCGATGTAAAGATCGATCGCGTTATCGCGGTCGGCACGGCCGATGGTATCAAGGAAAGGAAGCTCGAGCACCTGAGGGGACTGACGGAGCCACCAGTTGTCGGCCTTCGAACCCGCAAGACGCGTGCAGTGGATGCGGGACTGCTGGCCGGCACCGATGCCGATAGCCTGTCCGCCCTTGGCGTAGCAAACGGAATTGGACTGCGTATACTTAAGCGTGATCAGGGAGATGATCAGGTCAATCTTGGCAAGCTCGGGAAGATTTTTGTTCTTCGTCGGAACGTTGGCGAACAGCTCGTCGTCAATCTTCAGCTCGTTTCTGCCCTGCTCGAACGTAATGCCGTAAACCTGCTTACGCTCCAAAGCTTCGGGAATGTAATTCTCATCAATCCGGATAACGTTGTAGTTGCCCTTTTTCTTGGTCTTTAATATCTCAAGATCTTCGGGCTCGTAGCCGGGAGCGATGATGCCGTCGCTGACCTCACGCTTAATCATGTTGGCGGTCGGAACGTCACACACATCGGAAAGGGCGATGAAATCACCGAAGGAGCTCATGCGGTCCGCGCCTCTTGCTCTTGCATAAGCGCATGCAAGTGGGGAAAGCTCGCCGAGATCGTCTACCCAGTAAATCTTACGAAGCGTATCGGTCAAAGGAAGACCTACCGCAGCGCCTGCAGGGCTTACGTGCTTGAAGGAGGTAGCAGCCGGAAGACCGGTGGCTTTCTTCAGTTCCTTAACAAGCTGCCAGCCGTTGAAGGCGTCCATAAAGTTGATATAGCCCGGCTTGCCGTTCAAAACCGTAATCGGAAGGTCCTCACCGTTCGCCATGAAGATGCGGGAAGGCTTCTGATTCGGGTTACAGCCGTACTTCAGTTCAAGTTCGTTCATTGTTTCGTCCTCCGGGATTATTTATTCTTATTCACGATCCGGCTCTCAAAAGCACCGGTTTCAATGTCGATGAAACGTACGAACAGGGACACCTTATTGTCCTCGTTCAGGCTGTTCCAAACCGTATCGGTAAATGCATCGATGTCACCGACGATATCCACCTGCGTCGGCTCGCCTTCAAAGCTCGGAAGCGGGTTGCCGTCGCCCATGTAGGTGTGGATGAAACGGCCTTCGCCTGCCTTCGGATTCGTATAGGCAAATGTAAAACGGTTGCAGGAAGAAGGATCTCCGTTGTTGCTCTTCAGAATCGAAAGCGCATAGTTGTAGGTTCCGTTCTCCACATGCATGATGCCGCTGATACGAGGGGTGTAATTCGGTGCGTCGGGCTCGAACTCTCTTGTGCGCAGAGCCTGCTCGAACGTGCACTGCTTGTCCATCATCTCGTAAATCGTATCGGTCTGGTCGCCGTTCGTGACAATCGTCTTATTGCCGAGAACACGTACCGGCGCATAAATGATCAGGCTCGGGTCGGAAAGCTTCGAAGGATCAAATGCCTGCGTGCGGATTCCGTTTCCGTCCTCTACAAAAATACGGTTGCGGCTGTTTACGCTCCGTCCCATAATAAAATAAGCAGTAACCGCATATTTGCCGTCTGCGGATCTGCCCAATACAATCCCTCTTCCGGGATACGCGTTGCTCTTAAGTTCCTGACTCAAGGACACTGTCTTCATGTATGATTCCTCCTAAGCTCTGATATTCGGCGGAAAGCTCCCGCCACCCGTAAAGCGCGTGCGCGGAACAAATTCATTCGCTGCTCCGCCTACCGCTAACATTATAGCGAAAGGCACTATACTTATCAAGTCAAAAACCGCAAATCCCGAAGGAAAATGCGACCGTCACCCGTTCCTTCACGCAAGCTCTCCGTCCGGCGGAAGTCTTCTGAGGAAACGAACCGTAAAAGGCAGCGCAATCAGAAACGAAATCATATCCGCCACCGGCTGCGCGGTCTGAATTCCCAAAAGACCGAGCTGCGATTCCAAAAGTAACAGCACCGGAATCAGGATGACACCGCTTCGAAGGCCGGAAAGAAACGATGCAGTCCGATTTTCCCCGATGCTCTGAAACAGCATGTTCGCAAAAACCGTAAGCGGCTGGAACAGAAGCGCCCAGACGAAATAATGCAGGGCCTTCGTTCCGATTCTGATAACCTCGGGATCCTTCTGGAACCGATAGACAAGATTCTCGGAGAAAATCCAGCCGAGAATCGCCATTACAACCAAAAAGGCTTCGCCCATGATCAGCGTCACGAAAAATGCCTTTTTCACGCGGGAATACTTCTTCGCGCCGTAGTTAAATGCCGAAACGGGCTGAAAGCCCTGTCCGATTCCGAGCGCAACGGCAAATGCCGTAAAGGAAAGGCGGTTCACAATCGTAATGGCTGCAACCGCAGCATCGCTGTATGCGGCAGCCAGGTTGTTAAGCACCATCGTGCTGACGCTTGAAAGCCCCTGACGGAGCATGCTCGGAAAGCCGGTCGCGCAGATTTTGTATACGTCCCGGACATCCTTTGAAACATAACGGGCGGCAATGACCGATTCCGTCTTCTTTCGAAGAAACATCGTCAGAAGAAGCAGAAATCCGATGGTCTGGGAGACGCCTGTTGCGATGCCCGCGCCGGTGACGCCGAGTCCCATCTTCAGCGTGAACAGCCAATCGAGGAAAATGTTAAGAATCCCTCCCGACATCAGCCCGATCATCGCAAGGTTAGCTCTTCCTTCGTAGCGGAGGATGTTATTTAACACACAGCTGGTCGTCAGAAACGGCGCCGCGAGAAGAATGTATCGGGTATATTCCTTCGCATACGGAAGAATCGTCTTTGAGCTTCCGAGAAGCCGCATCAGCGGCGTCAGAAAGCAAAGTCCGAGCGTCATGAGCACAATGCCCGTCGCAAAGCAACAGAAAAAACCGGTGCTTGCAAACCGGGTCGCGCTTTCCTTATCACGTTTGCCGAGAGACCGCGCAATGATGCTCCCCGCTCCGTGCCCGAACATGAAGCCGAATGCCTGTAAGATTGCCATCAGACCGAAAACCACGCCGATGGCGCCCGAAGCACTCGTATTGTTCAGTTTTCCGACGAAATAGTTGTCCGCCAGGTTATATACGGTAGTGACAAGCATGCTGAGAGTTGTCGGAATGCCGAGTCTGATGACCAGGGGCCCGACGGGAGTCTCTGTCATTTTCCGATATTGTGCGTCGCTCTGCTCCATAAAGGACTTATCCTCTTTCTGTTTCATTTTCAGGGCCCCGGTTACGCTCCGGGGCCCCCATTGTCATTTCATCTCAAGTGTACCGCTCTTCACCTTAACATCGTAACAGTAGATTACGGACTCACCTCTCTCGTCAAAGATGTCAACCGAAGCATAGTTGTTCGTCCTTCCGACTTTGTCCTGTGCCCGCATCGTCGTAACCTGCAGCCGGTGTCCCGGAACAAGACTGCCCTCGGAAATATACCAGCCTGCATCCGAAATCTGCCCTTCGGCCTCGGTCCCCTCACGATTCTGCGTTCTGACTTCAAGCTTTCTTCGCGTGATCTGGATGACCGGATTCTTGCAGCCGATGCTCTTATAGTTCATCGTCACATCGTTTCCCCCGGCATCGATAACCCGGACGTCGAGGTACCCGTCATAATAATAGTAATCAGGCCGGGAATCAATCGTGGAGAACATAACGTCAGCCACGATTCTTTCGCCGGGATTCAGCTTTCCGGAAATCAGATACGGCTGGGGAGACCAGTTTTCAACCGGGAATCCGTCATACTCTTTAACGTAGGAGGAAAATCCGACGAAAAGATCCGGAGGTTCCTGTCCGCCTTCACCGGCGCTCAGGTCACCGTCTACGTCGATGATGCCGCCTGCACCCGCTCCTTCTCCGTCTCCGCTGCCGCCGCCACCGCCGGTAACCTCAACGGGAATCCAGCCGGTTCCGTCAATATATACTTCCGCCCAGGCATGTCCGGTTTCGGTCGTAACATCCGACCAGGTGTTGCTCTTCATGTGACCGACATAACCGAGCGTGAACCGTGCCGGAATGCCGTAAGCACGATACATCATAACCGCGGCCGAAGCAAAATGCTGACAGATTCCGCGTTTGCTCACCGTCAGGAAATATGTAACCATATCCTGATCGGGAGGAAATGCGGGATAGCCCAGGTCATAGACAGCCGCATTCTGAATATAATGCGCAATTTTATCGATGATATTCGAATCTCCCGGATAGATTCCGGCATTTTCGCCGAGTTCTGTCAGAAGATCCAAAAGGGAATCATCAATCTCCAGATAATGGTTATAAACAAAGTTACTGTATTCGGTCTCCCAGCTTTCCTCGCTCTCGGGGAAATTCTTTTGGTTCTTGGATTTTGCGTATACCGTGCAGATATAGCTGTCGTTACCGTTATTCTCCTCCGGCCCGCCCATGAAGTAAGGATATACTCTGTGATTCAGCCTCAGGTGGTCGATTTTCATAACCTTGGAGGTGTTTCCGGCACTTTCAAGAGCCTTACCGGTCAAATAATCCTCCTTCGGTCTGTACTCTTTCACCTCAGCCGAATTGGTCCAGGTATGACCGTCATAATGCTCATAACTCTGCTCTTTAAAGTACTGCGTCCCGCTTCTCGGGGAATACACGCGGAAAATGACATACGGATCGACATATGCCAGATCCCCGTCCATCATATGACCGGACGTCAGGTCCACTCCGCTCGAAAGCCCGAATTCATCCTCATCGGCCCCGATGATTTCCCAGTCATCCGGATATTCTACCTTGAGCCATCCCTGCTTGATCTTAACATCATAGAACTTGGTTACGTCGCCGTATTTGGCATTGAATACCGCATAGTCTCCGACAGTATTACGGCTTCTTCCGGGTAAGTACTGGGCTCCGGTATAATGCAGCTCTAAAGAATCATCCGGATAGATATATCCGCTTACCAGTGTATAAGAGTGTTCCGTAAGCGGAATTCCGTCATATACCTTCTCGGCAGACCCTGTCAGAACCGTAACGGTCGTAGGAGCGAACCGCAGATAAGCATCCTCTTTGGTGATGCGGTACCGGTATGTAACATCCTCCCCGGCACTGTTCTCTACATAGATTTCCCCTTCAATCAGGATCTCTCCGATGCCGGTCAGGCTTCCGGTCGTATCGCCTGCCGGGAAGCGGATGCCGACGGTATCGCCTGCCATAAGCTTTCCGGAAAGAACCGTCACGCCGTCGCATGTCACGACCTCCGTCGGATCGCCGCCGTAGACAACCGATTTGCCGACAGGACGTACTACTAAGTCTGTCCGAATGTCCTTAATCCAGGCATCTCCGGAAATCAGTTTATAGTTGTCGCGTACATTTCGGCCGTTTCCGTCAACTACCTTCACCGAAGCGATCCGGTACTGCTTTTTGACGCCGTCGTCGGAAACAATGGAAAATGCCATGCCGTCAATCCGGTCTTCATAGACAAGGCCGGATACCGTGCAATCGTCTTCTGTCGGGAAAAGGTCCGCAAGATCTGCATACTCTTCCCTGTCCCTGAGCTCGATTTCAAGCGTCGCGCGCTCGATCGTAAACTCTCTCCGTGCGCTTTTAACGGTAATGCCGAGAGCCGATTTGGTGACCGCGCGGACCTCGTAGATGCCCGCATCCTTCGGCACTTCCGTGCTCCAGGCGCCGTCCCGGCTTCGGTATTCGTACTTCACTTCTTTTGCAAACGCTCTGACGGAAGCACTCGGCTGCTGCCCGTAAGTAACGGAATCACAGCGCACCGCGCCGATCGGAATGCCTGCTCCGAAAATGACAAATCCGGCCAGCAAAAACAAGGCGGCAACCGCGATGACTAAACCGCGAAGTCCCCGAAGCAGCACGCGAAAACGCTTCATTGTCTTTTCATATTGCTCATACATGGTTTATTACTCCGTAATATCTACTCTCCCGTACTGGTAACTGATCTGGTAGTTTCCGGACAGGTCATCCGCCCGTCCGTCTTTCGTTACCGATACACTCACAATGTAATTATCCCCCGAAAAACTGTTACTGCTTGCATTGCGCTGCTGAATCGTAATGACCTGAAGTTCTTCTCCCGGCGCCAGGGAGCCGGATACGAGATCCCAGTCATGTTCAACCGGCGTATCATTCTTTCTTCGCTTCACATTCTGTGTCCGGACATCAAGCCTGCGCGGGTAAACCGACAGCATGCCTGCCTCACAGTGAATGTCATATAACGCCGTAACATCGTTGCCGTTCTCATCGGTCACGCTGGCCGTAACGTTATTGTAACAGCTTCCGACACCGGTAATCGTGCCGTATGTCTTCATCTCAATCTTGTGTCCCCGGTATACGCTGCCCTCCTGAATCGAGCATCCGCCCGCCGTGAGCGGGGTGCCGTCATAAGTCTTCTCGGCGCTTTCCGACAGAATCTCGATATGGGAATACTGGATGATCAGTTCTCCGAATTCATAGGAGATATCATATCCTTCCGACATATCCGCGCCGCTGTCATCGAGAATGTAAGCGGAAAATGTGTTGGGATGCACGCCGGGTTCGGTCACCGAAACGAAATCCTCGCACTTCAGGTAATGTCCCTTGGTGATTCGTCCGTTCGCCAAAGCGCCGCGCTCATTGCTGAGCGGCGTGCCGTCGTAAATCTTCGTCGCGGAAGCGCTCTTTATAACAAGCTTCCGTTTTGTGACCTCTAAGGTCCCAAGCTCCATTTGGAGTTCGTATTTTCCGGTGACATCGAGTCCGTCCGAATCCGTGATTTTCACTTCGGCCTTGTTCGGACTGCTTCCCGGACGCACCTGCTCGCCGTAAACCGTGACCTCCATCGTATGACCTGCCGCGAGTTTCCCGTAGGCAAGGCTCCATTCGTCACAGGCAAGCGGTGTTCCGTCGTATTCCTTATCATCGGAACCGGTGCGGATGATCAGCCGTGTCTTCCGCATCCGAAAGCTTCCGGATGCGACAATCAGCGTCATGATCGCCATGACGCTCACGACGGCAATCGTAATCGCGCCGATAATGTAAATTGCCAGTTTTTTCTTCTGCATAAGTTCCCCCCGTCAGGACGCAAGCTGTCTGAGATATTGCAGATAATTCCGACAAAGCGGCATCGAATCCTCACGGAACAGCTCATTCAGCTTTTCCTCAAGCGCAATGCCGATTTTTGCAAGCACGACAGGGTTCTGCCCCTCGAGCTTCCGGAATACCTTCTTCATCAAAAAGTCGTCCAATGCTTCCTCTTCCGTGCCGCCGCACGCAATATAAAGCGCCACGTACTCTTCCATCTGCCTGCGGATTCGGTTACCGTAGGTGACATGGTATTTTTCAGTCATGAAGCGGTCGATTTCCGCAACCTTGCGGCGCGCTCTCGAGGTCATCTCAAACGTCCGCTTCGCGTCCTCGGTAATCTGTTTAAAGAACGAAGCCGACATTCTGAAGCCTTCGGAAGGAGACGCATGGAACGGTCTCGCCTTCCGGTCGAGATTAACGATCATGGCTCGGTCGTAAACCTTATCGCTAATGGCAAATGTGGAGTCATCGTTGTTCGCCGTGCCGATGAACCATACGTTATCCGGAATCCGGAAACGTCCGCCCTTAAAGTGGCTCGGATCCTTCGGCCAGACATCGCTTGTCATCTCAAGAAAACGGCTGTCTTCATTAAGTTCCATTAAGGACAGGAAATCCGCGAAGTAGTACTCGACACGCGCAATATTCATTTCGTCCAGAACGACAATGCAGACTTCGTCGGAATAGCTCGCTTCATAAAGCGTCTTCAAAAGCACGCTCTCACTGAACTGCTTCGTGAATTCGTTAAAGTAACCGATGACATCGGAACGTTCCTTCCACATCGGCTGCACGGAAATAACCGTTGAGCTGTGTCCGAGGTATTCTCCGAATGCCGTCGCAAGGGAGGTTTTACCGGTACCGGAAAGACCCTGCATGACCATGAGCCTTGATACCGCAAAGCCTGCCACGAATCTGCGGATGTCCTCGGGATCGTAGTAAAGCTTCAGTTTCGAGGCTGCGAAGTTACGGAAATCCTCACACAAAAGCGCGAGGTTCCGGTTGTTATAGTAGGTCGGAGGCTCCGCATCGGCCATCTCGCGGTCAAGACCGACAAGCGCGCGGAAACGGACACCCTCCTCTTCCTCGTCGGTCTTCTCCTTAAAGAGCGTAAAGCCGACCTTTGCGCCGCCGATTGCGATGGTCAGTCCGATCAAAACCATCGGCAGCAAAAGGGCCAGAATGACGACCAGATATACGGTTTCGGATTTGACAAGCGCTTCCTTACCGAACACGTCGGAAAGGTTTTTGCTGTCGGAAATCTTGATTACCGTAAGAATCAGTATGACACTGATCAATGCCAGAACTCCCAATATCAGAAAGAGCCGATAATAGGAGAAGCCTTTTTTCTTTTTCTTCATGACTGTTTCCTCCCCCATACGACCTTCTTACGGATCTTCTGCTTGGCCTTCTTCCAATTGCTCTGGTACACGTGTTCAAATGCCTCACGTTCTTTCTCAAGCTCTAAGAAGGCTTCCTTCTCGGAGTAGTCCTTCTGTTCCGATTTGATGCCGTACTTTTCGGCCATTCCGATCATTCTCGCGCTCAGGCAACGGCGTTTCTCGATCTCCGAACGAACCTCCTCCCGAAGCGTTGCAATCTGCGTCAGGTACTCGCGTTCCTTCCGCTCGCCCTCTGCGGCGTTCTCGTTCGCACGCTTCTCGGCCTCGGCGGTTTTGCGCATGCTCTCGTCGATTCTTGCCCGAAGCTGCTGCTCGCGAAGATTCAGTGCCGTCACTTCCTCGCGCATACCCTTCGTATCCTCGATTTCGGAAAGCAGCTCCGAAATTCTCGCATCACGTTCGAAAAGCGCCTGATCAAAGAGCTCCAAAAGCTCGTCAAGCGTCACATCGTCATCCCCGTCGCGAAGTGCCTGAAGCCTTTCGTCTCTTGCCTTTTTCGCGGCAAGAAGCCTCTGCTTCTCTTCCTCCTGATAGGCGGCTTCGAGCTCATCCGTAAGGTCACGCCCGTATTTTTCATTCAGATAGAGCGAGTAGAGAATGACCTCGTTAATCTCGCGCTCCATCTCCTCCGAGAACGGGCCCTTGCTCGTTTCGTGTCTCTCAAGCGTATAACCGTCACCCGAATAGGTGCTCAGATAATCGTAAAGGGATACCACCTCTCTGAAATGTACGTCCATACGAAGCACGTTCGTTCTCGTGATCGGCGGCGTTACCATCGGGGCAAATGCGACCTCCTTCATCAAAGGGGTGGTCAGAAATCCGCAGATTTCCCCGTACGCGTTCTCGATTCTCGCAATCCTCTCCGCATTGCCCTCTTCGTCACCGAGTGTATCGGCGGAATCACGAAGCATCAGGGAGAATTCGAGATTCCCGCCCTGCATGCGGAGCGTCTTTTGGAATGACATCTCGTTGTTGCGCTCTTTCCAAGCCTTCAGAATCTGCGCATAGCGGTAATCGAGGAAATCCCTCGTATAGCAAAGGACCATATACAAAACACGGTTTTCGTATACGGCAAAGTTACTCTCATTTTCGAATACCTGCAGCTTGTCGGGAATCAGATCGTCCCCCTCGGCAGGCTTATGGGTAATCATCTCACTGTGTCTGGCCAGATGTTCCACGGAGGAACGGGAAACCTTGCGCACCCTTTCGATCGGGGTCACATTTCCCTCGGTCTTGATGAACTGTCTGTCCTCGCGAATCGCAGCCTCCAAGTGCGGAATGCCGCGCTCGATTCGGGAAATCCAGTCCTCGTCGATATGCACATGATAGTACACGCCGGCCAGTTTCTCCGACTGGCGTCCGTTCTGCGAAAGCTTCTCACGAAGCCGTTCCGCCTCCCTGTTCTTCTCAAGTGCTTCCGCGAAACGCTTTCCGGCCCGATGATACTGATTTAAAATATCACGGCTCATACGGTCGTTCCTCCTTTATGAAGCATTTCTGCGAAGACGGTCCAGACTGTCAAGACAAAGCGGCATTCTGCCTGCGCCGAACACGGTCGAGAACAGGTCAAACAGATCTTCTATGGAATAGCG
>CADBTG010000022.1 GCA_902797475.1 uncultured Lachnospiraceae bacterium
CGGCAACCTCCGCACCTACATCATGGAGGATATTCTCGAAAAATACCTGCGCTATTCCGGTCTGGATGTGCTGCGTGTCATGAACATTACCGACGTCGGACATCTTGCCAGTGACGCTGACACAGGCGAAGACAAAATGCTCAAGGGTGCGCAGCGCGAGCATAAGACCGTTATGGAGATTGCGCAGTTTTATACCGACGCGTTCTTCTCGGATTGCGCGAAACTGAATATCAAGACCCCTGATGTCGTGGAGCCGGCAACGCATTGCATTCCCGAGTTCATCCACATGATCGAAGTCCTTCTTGAAAAAGGATACGCCTATCAGGCAGGGGAAAATGTGTATTTTGACACTTCGAAGCTGAAGGAATACTTTGTCCTTACGAACCATAGCGAGGAGTCTCTTCTTGAAGGCGTAAGAGACGATGTTGACGTGGATCCGAATAAGCGGAACAAGAACGATTTCGTGCTTTGGTTCACCAAGTCCAAGTTTGAGGACCAGGCGCTTAAGTGGGACAGCCCGTGGGGCGTCGGATATCCCGGATGGCATATCGAGTGCTCCTGCATCAGCATGAAGCATCTCGGCGAGTACATGGACATCCACTGCGGCGGCGTGGATAATATCTTCCCGCATCATACGAATGAGATTGCACAGTCCGAGTCGTATCTCGGGCACAAATGGTGCAATTACTGGTTCCATGTGCACCATCTGAACGACAAGAGCGGTAAGATGAGCAAGTCAAAAGGCGATTTTCTGACGGTTTCTTTGATTGAGAGCAAAGGTTACAAGCCGCTTGTATACCGTTTCTTCTGCCTGCAGAGCCATTACCGCAAGCCGCTCGAGTTCTCCTATGAAGTGCTTGATCAGATGACGGCTGCATACGATAAGCTCGTGAAGAGAATCGCCGGGCTGAAGAAGGACACGCCGGTGGATCAGGCTGCCTTTGATGCATACAGAAAGCAGTTTGAGGACTGCCTGTGCAATGATATCAATACCGCTTCGGCGATTACCGTTTTGTACGATGTTTTAAAGGCCGACATTTCGGACGGCACAAAGTTTGCGCTTGCGGAAAGCTTTGATACCGTATTGAGCCTCGGACTGACTGCTGCGCAGGCGGAAGAACCCGCCCAAGAGCCGGCTGATGATGAGCTGACTGCCTTCGTGAACGCGAAGATTGCCGAGCGCGCCGAAGCCAAGAAGGCGAAGAATTTCGCAAAGGCCGACGCCATCCGTGCGGAGCTTCTTGAAAAAGGCATTCAGATAAAGGACACGAGAGAAGGCGTCGTATGGGAGAAGATCTGACCTCGCTTATCCGGGAACGGTTCGGCTATGCCGAAACCGACCCGAAGCAATACTCCCCGTTAGCGCTCGCATTTGTCGGAGACGCAGTTTATTCGTTATTGATTCGGACGAAGCTGTTGTGTGAGCGGGAACTGACCGTCAATCACCTGCATAAGCATGCTGCAGACTTCGTCAAGGCAGAGGCGCAGAAGGATTTGATGAACGCGATGCTTCCGAAGCTGACGGAGGAGGAAATGACCGTTTTCAAGCGCGGCCGGAATGCCAATTCGCATTCGGTTGCAAAGCATGCTTCGGTCACGGATTACCGCATTGCTACGGGATTTGAGGCTTTGCTCGGGTATCTGTATCTGTGCGGCAGGACGGATCGGATTATGGAACTGGTATTCCCGAATGAGCCGGAAAACCGCTGAAAGGAACGTTATGGAAGAAAATGAGACCCTGATTGAAGGCAGAAACGCCGTATTGGAAGCGTTTCGCTCGGGGAAGACAATTGATAAACTGTTTGTGCTTAAGGAGTGTAAGGACGGCCCGATTCGGAGCATCCTGCGGGAAGCCGAAAAAGGTGATACCATCGTGAACTTTGTCACGAAAGAGCGACTTGACCAATTGAGCTCCACGGGAAAGCACCAGGGAGTCATCGCCCAGGCTGCTGCTTATAAGTATGCCGAGGTTGAGGATATCCTTCAGAAAGCTGCTGAAAAAGGTGAGCCTCCGTTTTTAATCCTGCTTGACGGGATTGAGGATCCGCATAATCTCGGGGCCATGATCCGAACCGCAAACCTGGCC
>CADBTG010000023.1 GCA_902797475.1 uncultured Lachnospiraceae bacterium
ATAGTGCGTTTCCTTCTGATGCTCCTTGTCCGCGATCAGCATATCAATGCCGTAGAGCGCGACTCTGCGGTAATCGCCGATGATCCGACCGCGGCCGTAGGCATCTGGAAGACCGGTGATGATGCCGACATGACGGGCCTTGCGAATCTCGTCACTGTAAACGCGGAATACGCCGTCGTTATGGGTCGTGCGGTACAGAAATTCCTCCTCAACCTTCTCGGAGAGCTCGTAGCCGTAGGCCTGACAGGCCTTTCTCGTCATGTTAAGGCCGCCGAACGGGTTCACACCGCGGCGAAGCGGCCGGTCGGTCTGAAGACCTACGATCAGTTCGTTGTCCTTGTCAAGATAACCGGGCTTATAGTTAAGAAGCGAGGTAACATGCTGGGTGTCGATATCGAGAACGCCGCCGAACTGCTGCTCGAGATCGAAGAGATGGGAGAGTTTGCCCATCAGTTTGTTCGTCCGTTCGGTTGCGCCCGCGAGAAATGCTCCGTCGCCCTCATAAGGCGTATAGTTTTGCTGAATGAAATCCCTTACGTTGATTTCGTCTTTCCAGGTCTGCCCTTTGAATCCTTCCCATGCTTCCATACCTTCGTCCTCCTTGTTTTGCTGACACTGTTCCGCCTGCCGCATTCCGTTATGCCGGAGATGCTTTGCCGCGGCGAAGTGTTCCCGCGTTGTTTCATGAAATATAAAAGGGCAATACTTTCTTTCGAAAATATTGCCCAGACGGTCGGCTTAAAACGGATATTGCTTCCCTGTGGTGGACTCCACTGAACCGTCAGAAACAATATCTTTTTGATTTGTCTAAAGCATAACACAACATATGGGAGAGTGTCAAGGAGGAAAAGAAGAGATTTCGGGCTCTTTTTCGCGAAGATTTTATGGCATTTTTCACAGAAGGAGAAGGCGGGCGGGCATTTACTTACGAAGACTCATATGGTATAATAAAATTTCAGAAACGGAGGTGACCGGAATGGGAGAGAGAATTAAGAATTACCTGAAGCAAATTGACGAAATGCTCGAGAATCCGCCGGAGGGAACCGACTACGGGAAGGAAATCGAGAAGCACCTTGTGCAGATCGGCTTTTTCATGCATGAGCGGTTGATTCATCTGATCGTGACGGTGCTGTTTGCAATCCTGACCGTTGCGACGATTTTCTTCGCGGTTGCTTCGCCGAGCATCGGAATGCTTGTGCTGACGGTTGCTTTCATGTGCCTGCTGATCCCGTACATCAGCCATTATTACCTGCTCGAGAACAGCGTGCAGAAGATGTATAAGCAGTATGACGAGATGCTTAAAAGAAAGGAAAATGCGAAATCATAACAGAGTTCTTCGAACAATAAAAAAGCGCGTCGGCATGAACCGGCGCGCTAATTCGTTTTTGCTTTATTTTGCTTTCTTGGCTTCCTTCTTCTTATCGTCGGACTCCAGATACTTATAAACAAATGCAGCACATGCGGCACCTGCAAGCGGTCCTACCCAGAAGATCCAAAGCACTGCGAGAGAATCCGTGTTGCCGTTTGCGATGGCGTTCACGATGGCGGGGCCGAGGGAACGTGCAGGGTTCACGGAAGTGCCTGTCAGGCCGATTCCGAGAATGTGCACAAGAACAAGCGTGAAACCGATTACAAGGCCTGCGAAAGAACCGTGGTTGGCCTTCTTCGAGGTTACGCCGAGAATGGTCAGAACGAAGATGAAGGTCAAAAGGAACTCAACCAGAAGACCCGTTCCGATGCAGTCCTTTACACCGGTAAGGCCATTGGTTCCGAAACCGCCGGTTTTATCATCAATGCCTGCGGGAACAAAGATTGCCGCGAGCAGACCTGCACCGGCAAATGCGCCGAGACACTGGGAGAGCCAGTAGAGGAACATTTCCATGACGTCGATTCCGCCGGAAATGCAAACGCCGAGTGACACGGCGGGATTGATATGACAGCCGGAGATGTTGCCGATGGAGTATGCCATGGCAACAATGACAAGGCCGAAGGCAAATGCGGTAATCAGATAACCGCCGGGTTCATTACATCCGACAAGCATGGCGGTACCGCAACCGATGAGAACGAGAACAAGTGTGCCGATAAACTCAGCCAGGTACTTCTTCATAAATACACCTCCTAAATATGATTCACTGCTCCTTAAAGAGCTTAATGGAAAATGCGACTTCGCCGCATTTCCTCATTCCATTATAGCATTTTCCATGAGGAAAACAATCCGTTTGGGGAAGGTTTTCCTCAAAAAATGTTGAGGCTTTTGGAGAACATACCGCATTGACGGAGAGGAAAGCGGAGGATATAATACATTGTATAAACGGCGGATTTCAGCTATGCTGAAGACAGCCCGCCTGAAAGTAAACCGAAAGGCAGGAGTAACTATGGCAGTCAGGATTATTACGGACAGCACATGTGATTTGTCAGCTGAATTAATCGAAGAATTCGGAATCCCGGTGATTCCGCTTAATATTATTATGGGAGACCGGTCTTGCCGGGACGGGCAGGACATTACGCAGAAGGAACTGTTCGCGTGGTCGGATGCCAATAAGGCAACCCCGAAGACGTCGGCGCCGGATCTCGGATTTGTCGAGGATTTTCTCAGACCTTTCATGGAGGCGGGTGACGAGGTGGTATATCTCGGAATCGGCGAGGAACTGTCGAGCACCGCGCAGACGATGCGCCTTGCTGCCGAAGATCTCGGCTTTACGAAGATGCATGTGATGGATTCCGCAAACCTGTCGACCGGAATCGGTCTGCAGGTGCTTCGCGCCTGTGATTATGCAAAACAGGGCTTAAGCGGGGAGGAGATTGTCCGCAGGCTTGAAGAGTCACGCGGCCGCGTGAGAGCTTCTTTCTGCATCGATACGATGACGTATCTGCATCGCGGAGGGCGTTGCAGTGCGGTTACGGCGCTTCTCGGAGCGGCGTTCATGATTAAGCCGATGATTGCGGTGAAGGACGGCAAGATGGGTGTCGCAAAGAAGTACCGCGGCAAGATTGCGAAAGTGCTTAAGGAATACGCGAAAGACCTTGAGCCGGAGCTTCGCAATGCGGAGACCGACCGGGTTTTCGTAACGCATACCGCCAGTGACGAGACCGCGAAGGAGATTGCCGATTATGTTGCGTCACTCGGCATCTTCGAACATGTCTATACAACACGGGCCGGCTGCGTGATTTCGAGTCACTGCGGCCCCGGAACGCTCGGGATTCTGTTCTATTCCAAATAGGACTGTTTTCTGATTAATCTATTGGGCCAATGCTGATTTCAGCGGAAAGGGGTTTACCATGATGGAGAAAAGACTGTTTGACAAACTCGGGATTAAGACTTCGCTTCTCGGTTTCGGTTGCATGCGTCTTCCCGTGAAGGACGGCAAGATTGACCGCGAGCGTACGGCTGCGATGTTGGATACCGCATACAAAGCCGGCGTCAACTATTTCGATACCGCGTATCCGTATCACGGCGGGGAGTCCGAGCTTGTTGTCGGCGAGATTCTGAACCGTTACGAAAGAAGCAGCTATTATCTTGCAACCAAGCTTCCCTGCTGGGAGATTCACAGCCTGGATGACGCCAAGAGAATGCTTGACTATCAGCTTGAGAGACTGCAGAAGGATTATATCGATTTCTATCTGCTGCACGCCTTGAACCGCGGTTCCTTCCGTGAGATGGTTTCCTACGGCGTTCCGGAATACCTTGCCGAGATGAAGGAACAGGGCAAGATCCGTTACCTCGGATTCTCCTTTCACGATGAGTACGATGTGTTTGAGGAAATCCTCAATTACCGTGATTGGGATTTCTGCCAGATTCAGTATAACTATATGGACCGTGATTACCAGGCGGGTGACCGGGGCATTGCTCTTGCCACCGAGAAGGAGATTCCGCTTGTCATCATGGAGCCGATTAAGGGCGGCACGCTTGCGACGCTTCCCGAAGAGGTCATGACGGGACTTCGCGCCCTTCGTCCGGATGCCAGTCCGGCTTCCTGGGCACTCCGCTTTGTCGGATCCCGTCCGATCATTCATGTCATTCTTTCGGGCATGTCTGCAGAGGATCAGCTTGCAGACAACCTGAATACCTTTACGAATTTCGAGCCTCTTTCCGAGATTGAGGAAAAGGCCATCGAAGACACCGCTGCCGCTATTCGCGCCAGAGTGCGAATCGGCTGTACGGGCTGCCGGTATTGCATGCCGTGTCCGAACGGCGTTGATATTCCGAGAAACTTCCGTATCTGGAACAACTACGGCATGTACGGCAACGTGAACAGCGCGAAATGGCAATGGGGCCATGACATCTCTGCGGATGCCAAGCCGGACAACTGCATCGGTTGCGGAGCTTGTGAGGCAGCCTGTCCTCAGAGCCTTCCGATTATCGAGAGCCTGCAGCTTTGCAGAGAAGAGATGGATGCCCTGTAATAAGCATATCTTACCGCATGCGGTGCACAAAAGCGCCGTAAACTAGGTATTGAATTTCCGACGGCTGCCCTGTATAATATAAGGGCAGTCGTTGTTCGTTAAAACGGACCGCGGAGTCCTTTCGGACTGCGTCGTCATTTGTCTTTGCAGGCATAGTACATCGGTAGTATATCAGCTTCCCAAGCTGAGGAGGCGGGTTCGATTCCCGTTGCCTGCTTTTCCATGTTTCAGGCTGAAAGGACCGCGGGGGATGCCGGGTAAACCCGGTAGGATTAGATTTATATGACAAGAGAAGAGTTTGAGAGAGCAAAGAAGTCGGAGAGGTTGAGAGCGGCCAAGAAGCGGCGTCATCGCAAGGTTGTGATGCATCGCATATTGGCGGTTCTTTTTCTTGCTGCACTTATCTATTCCATTATTTTCTGCATCATTTTGATTGACCGACATCTTAAGGGACCCGAGCCGGCCGAGCCGGACCCGGACTGGCAGCAAAGGTATGCAAACAACGATCCGACCCCGGCGGCACCGACGGATACGCCGACGCCGACCCCGGAACCGGAATATACCCCGACCCCGTCACCGGTTCCCGTAGGGGTGAAGAGGGTGGCATTTACCTTCGACGACGGTCCGCACAGCACCTATACGAGAAAGTTTGTCGATAAGCTTGTTTCCTATGGCGGCAAGGCAACGTGGTTCGTTGTCGGAAACCGGATTGATGCGGAAACGGGCGCGGATTTGAAATATGCCGTGGACCAGGGCATGGAGATTGGAATCCATGCATGGACGCACGAATTCTATTTTGACAGAAACCCCGACAAGCTTGACGATGAGCTTGACAAGACGGCGGCGAAGATCAAAGAGGTTACGGGTGTTGAGCCGACTCTTTTCAGACCGCCGGGGGGCAATTTCACGGATAAACAGGTAGCTGCGGTCCGCTATCCGGTCATTCTCTGGTCTGTCGATACGGAGGACTGGAAGAACAAGAGCACCGATACCGAAGAGTTACGGGCGCAGAACATCCAGAAGACCGTGGACAGGATTATGAGAGAAACAAAGGACGGAAGCATCGTCCTGATGCATGAGATCTACAGTAACAGTTACGACGCGTTCTGCCTGGCCATCGACCGGCTTTCGAAGGAAGGGTACGTTTTCGTTACCGTTTCCGAACTGATCGGCGATGAGCTGAGACCGGGACACCGTTATTCCTCCTGGTATCAGAGATAGCAGAACCATTCGACAGACGGATCGTTTGCAGCGAGGTGCGGCAATATGAAGAAACGTTTGCTTGTGGGAATCATTCTTTCCGAAATGCATCATCAGTTCTTCAAGAACGCTTCCAAAAAGCTTCAGGAAGAACTTCTTTCCATGGACGTGGATGTCTGCGTTTTCACGACCACTGCGCTTTCCGATATGCCCGAAGCCTATCGGAAGGGCGATACTGCCATCTATGATCTGATCAATCCCGAGATGTTCGACGGTTTTTTGGTCTACCCGGGTTCCTTTCAGATGCCCGAAGAGCAGAACCGTTTCCTGTTAAAGCTGCGCGACGAATTCAAAAAGCCCGTATACTGCCTCGAACGGCCGAAGTATGATTTTCCGACGGTGACCTTCAAGGAAGAGGAAGGCATCACGATGCTTGTCGAGCATCTCTGCAAAGTTCATCACGCAAAGAGAATCGAATACATTTCGAGCGAAATCGAGGACGCCTCGTACCGTGAGGAACTCGAGGGCTATTTTGCGGAGGCGCTTCTTCGAAACGGTCTTTCGGTTGACGACACAAGCATTCGCCGCGGCTCGGCAATCGTCGGAAAGGAAGCCGAGATTGTCCAGTCGATGCTGAACAGTGAAAAAGGGCTTCCGGAAGCGATCATTTGCGGCAATACCGAATCGGTTTCCGGCCTGATCTGTGCTCTTGAGGACCATGGCATTCATGTTCCGCGGGACATCATGATCTGCGGATATAATCTGGATATCGACGAAACGCTTCGCGGAACGACGTGCACGACCATATTCCGTGACCCGTCCGTCATGGCCGTCAATGCGGCCAGAAAGCTTGTAAACAGCATTCTCGGGGAGGACCGTTATCCTCCCGTCTATCGGGAGCACGAGTGCGTGCTTGTCCCGAAATCCACCTGCGGCTGCGATTTCTATGCCCTCGGTGACTATTCCCGTATCCGGATGGAGAGCCTTATGACGAAGGACCGTCATTTCGACTCCCCTTACAACTTCATGCAGGAAGAAATTGCCGGCGCCGAGGATTTCGAATCCTGGCTCTGGCTTTTGGACTACTACGAGCGCTACCTCGGGAAGGAGTGCGAGTCGTGTTACCTGTGCCTCAATGAGCAGGCGCTTCACATGACAGACATCGTTTCCGGGTTCACGGACAACATTCTTCTGGCGCTCAACCATTCCGAAGTGCGCAAGGTTTCCTCGGAGGAATTCTTCCCGAGAAAGACTTTGTTGCCGGCCCTTTATGAGGAGTGCGACCATCCGAGAGTGTTCTATTTTGCATCGGTGCATTTCATGTCGCGCGTGTTCGGCTATGCGGCAGTCTGCTACGGCAACAATCCCTGCGGGTTAAACGTGTCATTTGCCAGATGGATGAGAAGCCTCGAGACGTCGCTTGAGTGCCAGCGCCAGCGCACCGTTTTCGGCGACTATTATACGAGAAATGCCATCCGTGACAGCATGACCGGTCTTTACAACTTCAAGGGTTACCTCGAGGTATTGAAGGACCAGTTTGCGCATATTGCGAAGGAAAATGCGAAGATCAGCATCCTTTCCCTCGATATCAGCCGTTTCTCGAGCATTAATGAGCTCTACGGCCGCGACGAAGGAAACGAGGCGCTGCAGATTCTGACCAAGATTTTGCAAAATGCGATGAACGACCGTGACATTTGCGCACGACTCGGAAACGACGAATTTGTCATTGCCGGCATTTACGAGAAGGCGCCCGACAGCGACGCGCTTCTTCGGGAGATTAAGAAGCGTCTTGATACGCTTAATCAGTTCGGCGGCAGGCCGTACACAATCGACATCGTTTCCGCGACAATCGTGAAGGAAATCACGGACCCGTCGCAGATTGAAGAGTATACGAACGAGGCGCTTGCAGAGAAGAAGAACCGCAAGCAGGGCACCTATTCCGTCAAGACGGAGCAGACGCTTGAAATCAGCGCGGAGGACCGCGAGCTTGTCCGCAAGCTGATTGACGAGAACCGCTTTGTCTACCGCTTCCAGCCGATTGTCAGCGCGAAGACCGGAACCATCTATGCTTATGAGGCGCTGATGCGCTCCGGAACAGACGAGAAGCTCACGCCGACGACAATCCTGAACTGCGCGGAAGCCCTGGGAAAGCTTTATGACATCGAGCTTCTGACCTTCCGGAATGTCGCGGAGATCATGACCCGTAACAGCCGCCTTTTCACGGACCGCAAGATGTTTTTGAACAGCATTCCGAAGGCGACGCTGAAGGAATCCGATTTCCGCGAGTTCACGATGGATTATCCGGGCGTTCTGTCGCAGGTTGTCGTGGAATTCACGGAGCAGACCGAAGCCAATGAGGAACAGCTTTCGGCAATCCGCCAAAGGAGCAGCGAGCACGGCTTCCGTATCGCGATTGACGATTACGGAACGGGCTACTCGAATGTCACGAACCTGCTCAATTACATACCCGATTTCGTGAAAATCGACCGCGGTCTGATCGAAGGCATAGAAACCGACAGCAAGAAGCAGTACTTCGTGGCAAATATCGTCGAATTTGCCAGAGAAAACGGTTTCCTTGCCCTGGCGGAAGGCGTGGAGACGAGAGAAGAGATGAATACGGTCATCCGTCTCGGCGTCGATCTCATTCAGGGCTTTTACACCGCAAGACCGAACGAGCGGTTCCTCGACGAAATCGACCGCGACGTGAAAAATGAGATCACGTCCCTTAATCTTCAGACAGTCGAATCCAGGCAGAAGAAGACTTACATCGTTGACAAAGAGCAGGAAATCATGCTGATGCCTCTTGTCACGACCGAGCATTACACGGAGTTTGTTATCAACAGAAGAGAACTGAGCTTTGTCGGCAACCCGAGAATTCCGACGGACGTGCTGAGCCGCGTGCCGGACAATACGGTTACGACCATCCATTTAAGAAGAGTCAGTCTAGATTCGTATCAGAGGCATCCGTGCATTGAAATCGGAAACAACTGTGATGTCACGATTGCCGTGGAAGGAACAGCCGTGATGAACCGCAAGGGCATCCGCGTACCCGAGAGCTCGCGCCTTAATATTACGGGCGAAGGCAAGCTGACGATTTACGGAACCGGCGACCGCGCATACGGCATCGGCGGCGACAGCACGCAGACAATCGGGCGGATTTCGGTGAATATGGGCGGCGAGATCAACCTGAAGCTGGACGGCAAGGACTGCGTCGGCATCGGCGGCGGATATTCGAATAAGAAGACCGGCGGAATATTCTTTGAAAGCTGCAAGAACCTGTATCTGACCATAAGCGGCGAGCGTGCGCTCGGCATCGGCATTGCCAACAATACCGCGCCGGTTGTCATCCGAAACGCGAGAATCAAGACGGAAATCAATGCGGACAAGGCGTGCGGCATCGGAAGCATCCTCGGGGAGACCGATGTGACCTTAAAGGATGTGAAGATTAACCATACGTCCTCGGGCGATACCCAGACGGCAGTCGGCAGTCTCGGAAGCAAGCCGGTTAAGCTGACGGTTTCACATGTTGAGATGCAGGCAGGCATTAAGGCGAAGACATGCGTCGCAATCGGGTGCCGGGACGGCTCGGCGGATATCCGGATTGAAGGCTCCGAGCTGAATCTGAAGTGCGAAGGAGCCGAAATCGTCGGCATCGGAACGAAGAACAGGCTCGGACGCGGAAGGTTTGAACGGAGCGTATTCAATACGACGCTTCTTTCCGCCGACGTTGTCACGTTCGGTTATGAACAGGAAAATATGAGTTTTCTCGGCTGCACAATATAATTTGTGATGCATCCGTGAACAAATACAATATTTTGTGAAATCTTGAAATGTGTGATTGAAAAAAGCCTTCCCGGGTGGTATACTCGGGAAGGCTTAAAATTTTATCCAGGGGGGATATTTTTCATGAAACGCGCGTTAGTAGTTTTTTTATGCCTGGTCATGGCATTTTCCGTAATGGCCTGCGGCAAAGAAGAGGATGATTACGGGGATGTCGATCACGTGCAAAAGAATTCGGTGAAAGACGAGCCGACAACACCTACGGCGACTCCGACGCCGACGGAGATTCCGAGAAAACCTTACATTCTCTGCCTCGACCCCGGCCACGGCGGCCGTTGGGAAGGCGCCATCTACAACGGAAAGCAGGAGCGGCATCTTGTGCTGCAGTTAAGCAAGGAGATTCGTGCTTACCTGAATGAACACTATCCGGATTTCGAAGTATACCTCACAAGAGAAGATAACGAGACATTTTCGTCGGATCTCGGACCGGATCTCAGACAGCGTGTGGAGTTTGCCAAGAACTGCGGCGCGCAGATTCTGGTCAGCATTCACTTAAATGCTTCCGAGACGCATAAGCTTCACGGGACGATGGTCTGCATTTCGAAGCAGCCCAACATTCACGACATTTCCGTCGAACTTGCCAACAAGCTTCTGGCGGCAACCGAGTCTATCGGGCTCAAGAATACGGGTTATGTGACGAGAAACAGCGGAG